>DNWZ01000328.1:0-368 GCA_003506095.1 Planctomycetaceae bacterium
AACTTCAGCCTCAGTGATTTTCCTTAGCGACGAATGCCGTCGTTTTTTTTAAAATTTCACGTTCCATCTTGAGTTGGCGATTCTCATCGCGCAGACGTTTCAGCTCCAACTTGATCGATTGGCTGCCAGCCACTTCAGCTTGGAAAGTCCCGTCTTCGTCAAATGACTTTTTCCACTTGCGAATCAAGGTGTCCCGAATCCCCAAGTCTTTGGCAACGGCGGTGTCCGACAAGCCGTGCTCGATGACTTTCTTAACTGCTGCCAGCTTGAATTCGCGGCTAAACGCTCGACGTGCGTCCATCAATCGGTTCTCCTGTCAGAGAAGTCCGACTTGTGCCGGTCCACTGTCAACTTTTCGTGGGCAATTC
>DNWZ01000328.1:389-2938 GCA_003506095.1 Planctomycetaceae bacterium
TCGGTTTTGGCCCGAAAGCGAAAAAACCGAGCATCGAGTCCGGGGACGTTTACCGAAAAACATTTTCATCCCGTTTTTTGGAATAGTGGGGATCACCCGACATTCCATTTCACGTTGAACCAAAACAATTTGTTTACCCGCCAATTCAGCGATTATCGATGCATCGATCATCCTTCCATTGATACCCCTCCACGTCAGGGCGAGTTTAACCAAGTCGTCCTGTGTTGCGACTAACAGCGTGCCACAGATTGTCAAATACGCGACCGTGAACCCGTTGTTGAAAGTAGGCGTGGGCATCCGTGTACCGCTCTGCCGCGTGGCCAGACCGGCGGAGTAGCGTTCGCACCGAATTGCGTGGCATATCGGTTCGCATTAACAATGCGCCAAAGAACCACACGCAACCATCCGCCCCCGGTAACCGCGTTCGCATTTCGGCAATAATGGCCCCAGAGTATTCAGCATTTCGTCTGATATTTAGATTTCATCGAAACTCGCGCGGCTAGTCACGATGAACACAGCTTTAAAATTTGACGTTTACGAAATTTCACTGCTCGGGGGCCGACCGATTTTCTTCAAGATCAGTCATTTTTCGGATAGGTGTTCATAAGGCGATTAATTATTTTATGAAGTTGTGGCGCTGCTTTGGAAAAACAGTTGCCGCTTTCGGTTGGTCGCTGTTCCTATTCCACCGATGAACCATCACAAAACCAAAGTCCCCTCAATAACACATTGAAATTGTCGCGGAGGCTGGTCCGGCCGTTTTCCACCCTCCCATGGAGTTGAGTTGTACTGTGCATTGTGTCTTCCTGCCCATCCATCGACTTGTTTTCGCGGTTACCGCCGTCGCCAGTCTCAGTCTATCTCCGCATGCCGTGTCCCGTGCTGCTGAGGTCGTCACCACTGCCCCCAGTGGCGTCTCGTATCAATTGATCGGTCGTTGGGATGTCGGCAGGCTGAATGAGATTCTGTCCAAGGACACGCCAGCATTCGCTGGAATCACTGAAGCGTACACGCCAGCGACAAACAGCGTGCGTCTTTACCGTGTCACCTATCCCTCGGTAATCCCGGAACGCAGCAACAAGCCGACGATCGCAACAGGCCTTCTGGCTGTGCCGGAAATTGCGGCCACCGCCTTACCGCTGGTTTCCTACCAGCACGGCACCGTCTACGGACGCAAAGAAGTCCCCTCTTTTCCGGAGCAGTCGCCCGAAACCCAATTGATGATTGCACAATTCGCTGGCCAGGGGTATCTGCTGATTGGTGCTGACTACTTTGGCATGGGCGCTTCGACGGAGCCAGAAGGCTATATGGTAAAAGCTAGCCACCAGCAGGCAACCACCGACATGCTGATCGCCAGCCGGGTGGTCATTGCCGATCTGAATGTGTCTGACACCGGGCTCTTTCTTGCCGGTTGGTCACAGGGTGGCTTCGTCACCATGGCGATGCTGGAAAAACTCCAACGCGAAGGCATTGCGGTCAAGGCAACGGCCACTGCCAGTGCGCCCCTGGATGTGTTTGCGGCACTGAACGGCTTCCTAAATTTCCCTCGCGAGAATGATGCAAAGTGGATCAATAGTCTGTTCATCCTGTCGAGTTTCTCCTTCGAAAATTACTATGGTGTTCCCGGAATCGCCCGCTCACTTTTCACTGACGAAACCTACGACCTAGCTCGCAAGGCTTATCTCCGCGAGCCGTTCAATCCTGATGAGATCCCGACCGATCTGAAAAAATTGATCCGCCCGGAATATTTCGAAACTGAATTTTTCGCTGCTTCAGCCTACGGTCAGTTGCTTGCCGAAACCGAGGCCTATCGCTGGGTGATTAAGACCCCGGTGCGCAACTATTTTGGCGAGGTTGATGAAGCGATCACCGTGGGCGTCGCTCAAATGGCACAAAACTACCAGGCTGCCATGGGGGCAGGCAATCCAATGGCCCAAGCGATCTCCACCGGTAAGACCGACCACCGTGGCACTTTCGCCCGTGCCGTGGCTCAGTGGAAGCTGTGGTTCGACGGTAAGTGATCCCGCCTACGCCGCGGCGATTCAAGATACGAACTGGACGAAGGTTCTCGCTCCGCTCCTTGAATATCACCCGCGATTTTCTTTTGCACCCGGCGACCTCGGATCGACGCCTGGTCGTCGTAGCTTTCGTGTCGAAACAGATCGTGTTTCGAAACAGGATGCTGTGATTCGGCAGTTGGAAATATCAGTTGAACGCCGGGTGGCGCCTGGGTTGCCATCCAGCGGAAGGGGGTAGCGGTAGTTTTTCAATGTCGGAATCCAGCAACCGTGGGATACAATGCTCTCGGGCGACGATGATGTCTAGCGGTCGGGCAGAGCGGAAACGGTTCAATCAATGACCAAGCCGGCTTCGAACAACCACAAAAGTGGATTAGTTTTTTAAGCTTGACAGTGCGCTTTGTTTTCGGAATTCTTACATACAACATTTGGCCACCAAGAACAGTGAACTCGAAGAGTAGAGTGGCCGTACAGCCAGGCCGATGAGCTAAGAAGGTCGGCACAATAACTTCGGCAAAACAAAATTAGCCG
>DNWZ01000268.1 GCA_003506095.1 Planctomycetaceae bacterium
AGTCATGACGCAGCGCAAAGGTTCGTCGTTCGCCGGTCTGTCGGTCGCCATTGTTACCCCGTTTCGCGACGATCAGGTCGATTACAAACGGCTGGCTGAGCAGATCGAATTTCAAATCGCTGGTGGTGTGACCTGCTTGGTGCCGGTCGGCACAACTGGCGAATCGCCGACGCTGTCGCATGACGAGCACGAGAAGGTGATCGCCGAAGTGATCCAGATCGTCGCCGGGCGTGTGAAAGTGATGGCGGGTACGGGCAGCAACAGCACTGCCGAAGCGCTGCGATTGACCCGCCGCGCCGAGCGCGAGGGTGCGGATGCAACGTTGCAAGTGGCGCCTTATTACAACAAGCCGACGCAAAAGGGGATGTACGAACATTTCAAGGCTGTCGCAGAAGCGGTCGACATTCCGGTTTGTGTGTACAACATACCCGGCCGTACCGGAAAGAACATCGAAGTCGAAACGATCGTGCAATTGGCCCAGTTGCCAGGCATCACCATGGTCAAGGAAGCGACCGGATCGCTTGATCAGTGCAGCGCGGTTTTGGCAGCGACCGATCTGACAGTTTTATCGGGCGACGATTCTTTGACATTGCCAATGATGGCCGTCGGTGCAGAAGGGGTGATTTCAGTTGTCGGAAATGTGGTTCCCGAAGACGTTGTCGCGATGGTGCGAGCGGCGTCGGATGGAGATTATGTTCTGGCCAGACAACTGCATCATAAACTGTTCCCGCTTTGCCGCGACATGCTTTCGTTGGCGACCAATCCGATTCCGATCAAGTCGGTGATGCGTATCTTAGGGCGTGACACTGGCGAGTTGCGGTTGCCGATGACACAGCTGGAGCCGCACGAGGAACGCAGGCTATTAGAAACGATGACAGCTTATGGGTTGGTGCAACCGGTTGGTGCGTGATAGGAATCAAAGAATCATTTCTTAGATAGCCGGCTCGATTTCTTGACCATGAAAAAACCCTCGCGCGCCATAAAGACGCGCGAGGGCTGTTAGATTCCCTTCTCGGCTGAAGCGGCAAATGATTTATTTGCTGCTCAGCTGGTCGGCCAAATCCTTGGCTCTTTGCAGATGTTTGTTGGTAGCGGTTTCGGCTTGATTGACAACTTCTTGCATCTCTTTCGATCCGACACCTTGCAAGGCGTTCAGATCAGCGACTGCCTGCATGTGGGCTGCGATTTGCAGACCAACAAATGCCATGTCGAAATCCTTGCCTTCATGTTTTTGCAACATTGCCTTGGCCATTTCGAGCTGTTTCTTTGACGATTTCTTGGCGATCGTTTCCAGCTTTGCGACGATTTCTTGGCTGTTTCGGCTGCTGGCCTGTTGGTCGCCAATGGTCGGACGAACGCCGGGCGGGTTCGGCTGGCCGGGTTGCCTTGGTTGATTCTGAGCGGTTTGGCTCGGCTTGTCACCCTTAGCGTGATCGCCATTTTTGGAATAGCCTTTGGAAGTCTGCAGTTTTTCGATATCGCGGCAGAGCGATTCGTAGGCCTTTACCAACGTTTGTGCAAATTCTTTGACTTGCTCGTCGTTCGCCTTCTCGGTCGCCATCTTGCCCAATTCGATAACGCCTTTGTTGGCAATCAACAGCTTGGCTGTCACCAGTTGTTCGAGCTGTTCGTTGGTTTGCTGTGACTCACCACGATCTTGTGCTTGACGGGTCGTGATTGCGGCATTCGGATTGGCAGCCGGTGGCCGCGTCGGTTGTTGTTGAATGCCGCCAGGTTGGACCTGACCAGGTTGGANNCCTGACCAGGTTGGACCTGACCAGGCTGGGCTTGGCCGACTTGAGCTTGCGCGGCAACGGGCAGCATAGCAACGGTGCATGATGCGATTACAAATCGCAAGATTCGCTTTTTCATAGTAAATATTCCTTTTCGAACTCGATCAACACAACGCTACTCGTACGTTCCGAACGTACAACGGTTGCGTTAGAGATTGCACGGCGATGGTTCGCAATCGTTGTGCCACGGGTTTTTCCGGTTGCAGAGATCGAGCGTCAATCGACGTCGACGCGATCATTCGAACATAGGATCAAAGGGGACGCAGGCCATGCGATTAGTCAGCGGGTTTTTGCAAATGCCGTTATAGAGATCGACGGGTGCGTGGTTTGATATTTAAATGACACTTGCGGCTCATTCATGACGTCGAATAAAGATCACTTAGGATGAAGGTTTGTCGCTGATACAGAGTTGCCCATGAGTTGCCGATGAGTTGCCATCGTCCAGCAGTTGGTCGGTGATCGATCGTGATTCACTCGGCGTATCTGCCGGATCGATCAAATCGCGATCAAGTTCGGCATCTTGGCGGCCAAGCCGAATGCCTGCATCTCGCGGGTGGGTTGTCTGTGGCAGGTGTAAAACGTTAAACTGAGGGGTGTTTAGTCAGGAAATCACGGCTGTCGCTTTGGTCATTAACCAGGCATCGAGTTCGCACTGCACAACGTCATCCACGTCAACTAAGAGCCTTTCCGAAATGGCGTCAACCGAAGCCGAACGGCAGTATCCCAGTTTTGCATCGCGAGCGAAAACGGTATTCAAGGCGTGGTTGAAAGAACCGGCCCAAATTTCTTCGTTGGTTCCCAGTTCGCATGCGTTGACCGAAGAGATCGCAGACCGTGATTGTGTGCGGCGGGCAAGATTGGTGGTTGATCTTGGCCCGGGAACCGGTGAGACGACTCAGGCGTTGCTGCAGCACATGAATGCTTCGGCTCGACTGATCGCGATTGAGAAAAGCGAGCACTTGATGGAACCGCTTCGCAAGATTTCCGATCCGCGTGTGATGGTGATCCATGGTGACGCTCGTTTTTTGCGGCTTTACCTGGACCAGGCGGGTTTGGGAGCAGCCGATGTCATTGTCTCGGGGATACCGTTTTCTACGGTGCCCGCTCAGGTTGCTGAACAAGTGATAGAAGAAATCGATCGTGCCTTACCCCATGGAGGCACATTCATCGCCTACCAGCTTTCCAACAAGGTCGAAGAGTTGGCGACGCCACTGTTTGGCCAACCGCAGGTCGAGTATGTTTGGTTAAACTTTCCGCCACTGCGCGTATTCAGTTGGGTAAAGCAAGCTTCGCGAGTTCCGGTTGCAAGCAAGTGAAGCATTGCAGCTGATCGTCGTTTCACGCCGCTCTGGCGGGGTGTGTGGAACCGTTATTGCGCTTCGCGATGTGAATGCTGGTTTCCACGATTGGCACAGTATCTTATAAAATCGACCAGTCCCGCGAAGCGATATTGTGGGTCGATGTAATGCTGAATTACATAAAACGCAAAGTAGTAGGCACGGCAAAATCCCCAGACGGCCAGTGCCAGTAAGATCGCATTCTTGAGTTCAAAGCGGTCGACCAGCAACAGCACGGATGCTAGGGTCCCGACGACCAGCATCAAAAAACCTTTAGCATAAAGCAGGGCGGGGCTTTTAATGTCTGTCATCAATGATCCATCGATTGATAGGGTCTGGGGAGAACGTTTTCTGTATTCTACGAAAACAGGGCTGGCATCGGTGGTGCGATGCCAGCCCTGTCGTGTTTATTCGACGTTGTTTTTATCCAACCTCAATTGAGCAGCTTTTGTAAAAGTGCTGCGGTGATCGCAGCGGCTGCATCGCGTCGTGGGTCGACTCGCGGTGCGAAGCCACGAACCGGCGCAACAGGCTGGATCGGCACTACTGAAGGGGCGAGAG
>DNWZ01000049.1 GCA_003506095.1 Planctomycetaceae bacterium
AATGTTCCCGAAACTTTAGAAAAATCCGTACATTCGACATAATAATTACAACTCGAGCGACCGCCTTCAACTCAAAATGGTTGAAATCGAGTCGTCTGGATACCCGGTGTGGTCTTCGCTCCACAGTGCGCCACGTTTTTTCTCATCTTCTGGCACCGCCCAGCCGGCAAAAAAAGCATCGACTCCGCTGTAGCTCTGCTCTCCACCGGGCTGAAGCGTCTGGTCGCCGCTGGGCATCGCCTGTTCACCTTGGGCGCTCCGGTTTCGCCTTGAGATCTCGTTGAGCACCCACAACGCATCGAGCGGTGACACTTCGCCGTCATCATTGGGGTCGACAAACCATTCGATTTGCGCGGGGTCGCGAAGAATACCGGTGCCGTTGCGGGCGATTTCCGTCAGAATTACCAACGCGTCCAGCGGTTCGACGGTCGTGTTGCCATCGACGTCAAACGGGTCGCCGGGATTATTCCACGGGCTTCGAACCCGCTGAAAACCTGCGGCAATTTGATTGACGACACCACCTTGAACCGTCAACAGGTCGCCAGAACCGGGAAATTGATGGATCAAACGCTCAGGAGTCAGTGTCAACCGATAAGTGCCGTCGGGAATGCCGGAAAACCCGAAGACGCCATCGGCCGTCGTCGTGACCGAACTTTCCGCCCCATAACGCAAATGATCCAGCCCGACCTGCGTAAACGAATGCCCAAACGCCTGGACACTGGCAATTCGCCCCGCTGCGTCATTCACCTGCATAGTTTCGGTCTGACCGACGGACAGACCCGAGGTGGTAAAGCGAGTTAATAGGTTACCCGCTGCATCGAAAGCTTCTAATCGGCCAAAACTTGGGTTGGACGCGCTGCCAAGCCCGATGGCATCCAGTTGGACGCTGCCGACAGGTTGGTCAAACGTAATCAGCAGTTTTTTATCCGGGGCCCACTGTTGTTGCCAAGTGAAGCTTTGCCTGCTGAAAAAACCGAAAGCTCGCGAACCCGTCGACGATGGCGTCTCCACAGAGCCTACACGCCCATCAAGCACATGGCCCAAAGCGACCAGCGAGACGCCATCGATCGGCGGCAAAGTGATTCTGTCCGTGTAATGATCAGGCTCCACCATCCCAGAAAACAGCGGCGAGCCATCCGCCTGAACCAACGTGGCGGTAACGCCCGCCAAAAGATGAGGCGCAACCTGCGTTTCGCCTTCAGCGGCGTTAACAAATGCCAAACCGGCGACTGAGGCACCAGCGAGCATTGGCAGCAGCATGTCGGTGCGGTAAATCGCGCTGGTTATCCCCACGCGATCATCGATTGCACGAATTTCGATTGTCGAATAATCGCCTACAGCAATCTGAAAACTGATCTCGCTAGCCTGTTTGCCCACGACCTGGGCGGTTTGCCAAGCTCCGCCGTCGAGCCGATACTCAATGCGATCAATGCGATTGAGCGTGATGTCGTTTCTCAAGCCTGCACTGTTGAGATTCGGCAGTGCAACTGCGGTGGCAAAACCGTCGAATGCGAATGTCCCAATCGCTGCGTCGTAGCGACCCGTCCCTTCTAGCCGCAGCGGCACATCCGAAACATCAAAAATGCCATCGCCATCGCTATCCCGCCAACCGATCATCGCCATCGTCGATTCGGGTAACACGTAGGAAGAAAACGACTGTGACAACGCTGTGCCCGAACGCATGATGCTCGGTTCTTGCACAAAACCCGCTGTCGTATTGTCCGCCGCGTTCCAATTTTGGGCGTTGTAGTATCCGCGTCGATCGGTCCACGATCCGCCACCAGGATATTCATCGCGCGCCCAGAAAATATGCCCGACTTCGTGAGTGATGGTGCTGACCGGACGCGTCGACGGCGTGACAACGTACTGACCGCCGGGATAGGCAAACGCGTTGTTGAACTCACTGCCCGGGCCGAACTGGCCATCATCCACCATCGCATCATTGGCCGAATTGACAATGACGATCGAAAATGCCCAGTCCGCGTTCAGCCGGGTTCGGGCGTCGTTATTGAACAATCGGATCGCATTTTCGATCGTACCGGCTTCGCCATATCCCTGATCTTCTAAAAACGTCCCGACGACAATCGAATGGAATTGACTCGGGCGGGATATCAGTTCGTAGGGAGTTGGGATCGGATTGCGCGCAAACTGGTCATCGATCACGAACTCCAGTTCATGCACCGTTCCCAAGCGAGCCAACGCATCGCTCCACCATTGCACGCCCTGTTCGACCTTGGTAAGAGCGGACTGGATTGAACTTGCCGTCCAGTTTTCGGTATTGGGATCGAGCTGGCCGTTGCTTTCGAACAACAACGGGACGACCGCCACGCGACCGAGCATAAACTCGCCGGTATCGCGGGGCACAGCCCCTAGTGGCAGGGCGGCAAACAGATTTCGGTCCTCCAGCCGCTCCAGTCGCAGAGCGCGACCTAGTCGCCGTGCGGCAATTTCTCGACGACCTTTGCCAATGGGCATGGATGAGCGCCCCGCTGGAGATACAAAATGAAAAGGGAAATGACAAACCGCTTGGTTTGACGCCGGATGGCGAAATAGCATTCCCTTGCATCCCCGACATTCCTGCCAAATGTGACAAGAACTCGATCTTACTCACGCCAAGTCAAAAAGACGAATCAGTCGTGGGGGTGAATTCCTATTTCACCGCTCAGGATCAAGCAAAAACCTCCTCATGCGAATAACCGGCTCATTCCACGCGATCCGAAGTGGACATCCCCCACTTCGAATCGCGATCGGATGATAAACCCAACTTACAGCCCCAACCCCAGCCCGGCGAACACGGCGTCTAGCGAATCATTAGCACCATCGCCGTTTTGCCGCTCTTCACCCGCGATGTCCTGAATCACGTCATCAAGGCCGATCAGTTCAGGCGAATCGAAAATCGATGGGCCGTAAACGGTAGCGGTGGTCGTGATCGATACCGGGGCGGTCTCGGAAACGTTGTCCTCTCGTGATTCCACCGGCGCAGTGGCGATGGTCAGCGGTGAAGCAAGCACGCCATCGGCCACTGCGACATAGCCGCTGGGCACGTCCGACGCTGCTTCGCCTTCTGCTAACGCTTGCGAGATTTGCAACCGACGAAGTTCGGTAAGCACCAACAACGCGTCCAGCGATTCGACTCGACCATTGCCATCCACGTCTGGCAGGAATCGCTGATTTACCAAGTCAGGCAACGATGCGGGCGGCGGATTCAGAGGGATCGTCGTCGCACCAACGGTTTGGCTGTACGCAGCCAGCAGGTTCAGTATGTTCAGCGCGTCCAATGGAGTCGCCAAACCGCTCTTATTGACGTCAAACCGATTGAGCGGATTTTGGTACGGATTGGACTGAACCAAGATGGCAATGTCCTCGACCTCGCCACTTTCAGCCGCGCCCACTGGCCCAAGCCCTGGGATCTCGCTTAGACGGAATCGCCCCCACGTCGGCCCCGCGGTCGTTCCCGCAGGAACGTTGATCGATACCGTGTTGACACCGACTCCCAGGATCGGGAACGCTCCGGCTGCACCGGCTGATTTAAATCGCGTGACTTCGGTCGCTTCGAAAACCCCATCACGATCCCAATCGATCCAAGCGTCGACATAAAAGGCTCGGCCGTCTGCACGGACATCAATGGTGAACTGCGAGGGGAAGCCCGGCGAAGCGTTTCCGATCAGGGCAATCCCGTCATTGGTCGATCCACCTGGGATCACCGCATCGGCATCTGGACCAACGGTCGGACCGAACGAGAATCTTGTATCGACACGATGGCGGGGCCCGTTATCGGCCAACAACGACGGGTAGGGTGCCGGTGCATTTCCGAAATTGAAACCGCCACCGACAAAGACCGTCAACTCGGTGCGACCGTTATCACGGTTGCTTTGCAACAAGTTGCCCACGGTGTCGCGAATCACTGGCGACGCGACCGCACCTAGACCAGAGATCGCTGCAACCCCGTCAAGGATCAGCCGATCACCGACAATGCCGAACGACACGCCAGCGAGCGATTGGCCGATGATGGCGTTGTTGTAAAGACCGATAACTTCTTCCACGGTCGCATCGATCGGAATGATGACCGGAACCGTTGGGGCTTGGCCGGGAGCACCTAATTGAACCAAGGCGGTTAACGACATATCAAGTGCATAGTTCGAATCGCCACCCAGGGAGATGCGTCCTTGGCCAAGGTTTTGCGGATCCAAACCGAGGCCCGCACCACCAATGGCTCGGACCAGTTCCGCAGCGATCGAGTCGATGCCAGGATTTTGGCCAACGTTCACTGGAATCGCCCCAGGCGTCAGAATCCCATTGCCAAAATCGAGTTCAAACGTTCGGACCAAATTGATACCGCGAAGGATGCGGAATGTTTGGCCATCGAAAATCGTGGGTGCTAGGAATCCGTTTTCCGACGGAACGCCGATTCCAAATCCGACGCTCGTTCCCATCTGGCCAGAGATCGTGAAAATCGTTGGCGTTTCAAGCAACGAGGTCATCGTTGCTAATGACGATGGGCCGAGCAGTTGCAGGCGATTCCCGACCGATGCAGCGGTAACATTCAACGCTGTCTGATTGATTGCAGCGGCCAAGGCAGCGGCGATCTGAGTCGGTGTTGAGGTCGATACCAACGGAACGACAATCGAGTCACCACGTACAATCCCATCGTTATCAAGCTCAAACGATAGCGAGAACGTCCCATCAAAAATGGTAAACCCTTGCCCGTCGAAAGCACCAAGCGTTGGTGTCAAATCGATAGTGGCCGTGATGCCGGTTTCTGATTCGAAGGTAACGAATTGACCGGTTGAGGTCAGCAGCGTGGTCGTCGCGTTATCGGCAATTGAGGCACCATCACCAAAACGCAACACCGAATCGGTGGCATCGAGCAAGCGAACCACGTACACCGCACCGTCTTCCCAGATCCCAGCGGTCGGTGTTAGACGAATGACATTGTTGGATGCGTCGTATCCGAATCGGTAATCTCGACCTTCAACCAACGGCACACCATTTTTGGTCAACAAGACACTATCGGCGGTGACGCTGGCATCAAAAATCCCCACACCCGGTGTCGGATCAACCGGGCCGATGCCATCGATCAATTGAATGTCAAACGAATCGAAAATCGTCCCTCGAGTCTCTGCTTGACCTGCGGATGCCCCGAGGTCGGCGGCACGAGGAGCAATCAAGATCGCCCGCGGACCGAATTGGTCCGCGCGTTCCTCGGCACCACGATCCTTAAATACCCGTTCGCCAATTCCACTGGGCGACTGGACCGTAGGATCATCCACTCGCAATTGGCCATTGACATCCAAACGCGGTGCGATGATCGGCGACGGTGGCAAGCCGATCGCGTTTTTGACCGTCACCAAGGGAGCCCGGTCTTCGACCGAGTCGATTGAACTGTCAATAATGGGCACTCCGGCCCGCGGTGCAAACGACAGGTTGGCAGGATCGACGAACAATTCCAACGAGAACGGCAAGACTTGATTGAACAGCCCCAACGCGTTGGCCTGTGAATTGATCGCGTTGGTCGCGTTGCGGTAATACGTTGTCGCGCCAACAACCGTCTGCAAACTGGTCGGATCGATCGCCAACGCCGATTGGTTGTTCGCCAAAAGGTTGTTTAGCAGCGTAGGTGCAGCGTTCTGTCGAACCACAAGTCCCTGGCCACCAGGAACGTAGATGTCGGCGGGAGCTGTAGACAGCGCACCCACTGCATCGATATCCGCACCGACCGGGCCGCTGGTACGCGACCCTTGACGCAAGTCGGTCAATCGCACGAACGAGAACCGATCCTGTGGCCCGAAACCGAACTGGTCGATATTGACGGTATTGGAAACGCCACCGACAAAACCAACATTAAAGAACGTTACTCCGTCGCGACTGATTTCGACCCGTACCGATTCCACTTCACCGGTTTCAAACACGATCAAGTCAGGGCGAGCGTCACCGCTGCCCGTCAAAAAGTTATCCGCGAAGCCAAGGGTCAGCGAGCCACCACTGCCCAGCGACGTCGTAAATGCGCCATCCAACGGTTCATCCCCAGGTCCCGTCCCGTCGGGCGCCCCGAGGGCACGATTGGGGTTATTGAAACCGGGTGAAACGCCGGTTCCGGGATTAAAGGCGACAACCGAATCGGCAAACGAAATGTTCCCACCTGGGAAAAGCACTCCCCCAAACACACCCGCTTCCGCTGGCGTGCCACGCTGAATCACGCCGCCAACGATCGTATTGTTGATAATGCGGTCAAACCCAACCGGGTTGCCAATCGCTGTTCCGCCAGCCAAACCCGTAATGGTTACGCCCGAGTTCGCATTGTAAGCCATCACGTTGCTCTGGACGACAACGCCAGGAATCTGGTTCTGCGAGTTCAGCTCGACCAAGTTCCGCGGATAGGTCAGCACGGTCGGTGTTTGATCGTCAAGATTCACACCTTGAACGCGCGCCCGAGCGTCTCGAGTGATTTCGATACCTGAATTCGCACTGAACGAGAATCGACTGTTTTCAACAATGATCACGCCTTGACCGGTGCGATCACGATTCTGATCACCACGGTTTGCAAGCGCTGTCACTGACGCTAAGACTCTCGCGGAGTCGAGCACCACAATATCGCCAAACAAGTTCAGCCGTGAGTTGCCGCGAGTGTCGACGCCATCGGTCGCGACCGCCGTCACGTCGATGAGTCCGCGCACTTGAGGGCTATTGATCGCCACTGCGATCGCTGCGGCAACCTCTTCACTACCGTCTCGCCCAGGCAGAATGTTGGCCGGGGTGATCAGCGGAATACGAACCCGACCTCCCGTTACACCGTTGCTGGTTCCATCAGCGTTCACCAAGTCCATCTCAAAAGTTACCGTCGACACACCGTCGGTGATTCGGAACGTCGCGCCATCAACGATCTGTCCCGCAGGCAATGCCTGAATGACCAATCCCGACGCTAAACGATCGTTGGTGTCGAAGCCGCGGAAAGCCTGTCCTTCTAAACTGTTGATGTATTCGCTGCCATCACGAATCTCCAGTTGATAACTTCCAGATACCGGTCGCGCTGGACCACCGACGGGCAATAGCGGATCTGCAATAAAGTTATTAGCGCTGGTGGCGGAAAAAGCCATTTCACCGCGTTCGGCAAAGCCGATGATGAAGTCGTCGACATAGACGCCTTCGAAGTTGTTCGCTCGCGCCCGTTGCGGCCCATTGTTGCCAAAGAAATCGCCCGACGAAACACCCGTCATCGCGAACGGTCCGTTGTTCTGAACCGTCAAACCGACCAACGAAACTTGGTTGCCATTGACCGGATACGCTGAGACCAATCCGCCACTGAATTGATTCGCAACCGCCCGCTGAATCGCCAGGGCAACTTCGCCCGATGTCATCGACGCGTTGACCACAACAGGAAGCCCTGTCGTACCAGGCGTTCCAGCAACAGTGATCAAACCGTCGGCACCGGCCGATGCCGCGATTCCACCTGTGATTTGAAGCGCAGCACCGTTTTGGATCACTCGCAGATCGCTCGTCACGGCGATCGAAGCGTTGTAATTGCCGATGATTCCCGAATCACCCGAACCCGCGACATTGGGGTTGTAATTGCTATTGGATCCGCTGCTGAATCCGACAATCACCGTCCGAGCAAAATCGGTGGTGTAATCCACCGCCAACGTGTCACTGGCCAGTTCATTGCCGGCCAGATCAAACACGCGAAGATTGCTCAGGAACGAAACTCCATCGGGTGACATGGTGGCGCGCAGCGTCGCGCCGGCGGGAAGATCGATCCGATACAGATCGACATCCAATCCGGTTTGCAAAGTTCCCTGGCCCGAGAAGACCACGTTGCCGGTGAAGGACGGCATCCGAATCGCATTCAGCAATTCGTCGTTGGGCTCGGCCGTAAACGAGAAAGGTTGTGTTATTGTTGAGATACCATTGACGGTGATCGCAGCAGCCAATCGGGTCGCAACCAGTTCAGCCGTAAACGTCGACAGCGGCCTGTCGCCTTGCTGAACCAATTGCACGTCGACTTCACCGGCATTGACAGTCCGAGTGCCGTCGTTGAGCACATACGTCACACCGCCCACCACGACGGTTACTCGCTGAAGCGGATTGCCCGCGTTTAGAGCGTAGAAGTTGGCAATGGTCGATCCCGCCGGAACGGTCAACGTCGATCCCAAGTCGATCTCAAACGAACGACCTCCGACCACGAAACGAGCCCCGTCAACCAGCGACATTCCGGGCACGGCCCGCAGGCCGAATGAGCCATCGCTGAACGATCCGCTGGTTGCAAACTCAAGTCTCAGTTGCAAGTTCCTTTGCCCAGCAAAGTCGGCAAGAGAAACACGAGCCTGACGCCAACTGTCGGTATTGTCAAACATCGGCTGGACGGCGACAGTAATGTCATCGTCGTAGGTCTGTGCCAACAGCGGATTCAACGAAGCGGTTGGATCGTCGAACTCATCGTTGAACCCAGCCCCAGGTGCAGTCACCAGGTTATTGGTCGACAGCAAATGCTGCACACCACGCTCGTCGATCACATAGACACGAAACGCATCTTGATCGCGACCAAACGTCCCGTCGTTGTCCGACCCAATCACCCCGTCGACACCATCGTTGGCGAGGAAGTAATTGAAATAGAGCGTTGGCAAATCGGATGGCGAGTACCCAACCAAGTCAAACGCTGCGCTCTCCAGTGCACCCTTTGCACCGCCCGGGAAGTTGTATGTCCCTTCCACCCCTTGACCATCTTGCCGACCAATCGAGAACGGGTTGCGGTTCCCGAATAGGTCGAACCGAGGATCCAGCGGCTCAGCGCCGAAGTAAAAACTCGTTCCCCCAGCAACGCGGTTGGGTTGAAGAGCGACATCGTTGTACGCCACATCGATCCCGTGGCCGAGATCGGTTCCGCGACGCTCGGTGGTGTGCCACAGATTGAAATCGAGCGTGCTGAACTCGACGCCTCGGACACCCGGAGCGATCGTCACGCTGGTCGCCCCACCTGCGAACACAGGACGCAATCGACCTTGAGTGTCAAACGCATACAAGCGACTTCCGCCCAGGCCACCCGAGGTCGTACCGAACAGCAATGGATTGCCCGCATCGTCGAGCAAACCCGGTATATTGGTCGGGCCGGTCGTCAGTCCCGTAAAGTTCAATCCGATCAAGTCGGTCGCGGTACCAATGTAGGTTCCGATTTGGCCCTGAACGGTCGCCGTCGGTGCGGCGACCGCATACAAACCGCCATTGCTCGATACGGCATAAAGCGTTGGTCCGACCATCGAAATGCCAGTAACAATGCCCCCGGGCGGAACGCCCGCTACCGTGAAGGCAGGTGAAACGGTTCCGTTGGCGGCATTGAGCAACGCGTTTTCAAAAATCAAGTTTCGGCCATTGACCGTTACCGTGATTCCGGATGCTTGTAATGTTGGATTGGCGTTCACCACCTGCGAAATCCGCAACGCGATCGCTTCTGCGGTATCGGTAACCAGGAAAGTCACCGCAGTTGAACCTGGGCTAACCCCGGGCGTGCCTGTTTGAGTGACGATTCCCAAAGGCGTCAACTGGGTCAAATTAGTTGCGGAAACGTTTCGGTAATTGACCCGATTGCCTGCAACGGCCCCTCCGGTCGCGTTGGCAACGGCAAACGCCAGTTCGTTGGCCGTAAAGTTTTCACGGATCGGAATTAAGACGATCGAGGGGTCGCTCGGAGTGCTTGAACCTGCCGCACCTGAAATCGATAACCCGGGTCCCACGATTTGCGGAGCGACCGTGGTCGAATCGCCGACCATGTCAACTCGACCTTGCCCAGGCGTTGCAAAACCTTCTACCATCAGGCTCGAATCACTAATCGCTGCAGCCAGCGCCAAGGCTAATTGGTCACTCGTCTGGCCAACCATAAAGTCGACCCCGACCGCCCCTGCATTATTAACGATCCCATTGGAATTGAACTCAAATACTAACGCGTTGCCGTTGACGTCCGTAATTCGGACATTCGTTCCATCGACAACTTGGGCGGCATCAATGACGATCACAGGCCCTGAATCAAACTCATAATTAGTCGTCACACCACCGGACGTTAACGAAAAACGTGCTGGTGTCCCGCCGCCGACAACTTCCCGTGGAAAACTGCCGTTCACCGGATCGACGGAGAACTCTAACATCGTGCCTGCATCGAGTTCGAATCGGAACGACTGCGCACCACTTTGCAGTGTGAAGAAACTGCCATCGGCGATTCGGGGAATCGTAACACCATCGGTTTGTACGATCGTCGCCGCCGGTACGGTCAATTGCGGGCTCGTTTGCGGTCGCGGGATTCCGTTGACATCTTCACCGACACCGGTTTCGATATAACCACGCTCGCGAATCTGAGTGCCTGCGCCGTTGGCTCGTTCGTCAATCGTCACGCCGTTGACCGTGAAGGTTCCCCGATTGGGCGAACCCAAACCGCTGAATGCACCTGTCGTTGGCGAGAAAGCATACAGAATGTTTTGGAAATAAGCGTTCTGAATACGAGTCGGAGTCAATTGACGATCGATCGGTCGGTTGCCGATTGCAAAGCCGAGCGTGTTGCTGGCGAAAGTGGTTCCTTGAACCGCAAATGAATCATTGCTTCGGACAACCACAAACGCGTCAAACGGCAAGTTCTGTGGGTTCGGGTTAACCGCCAGGTGGTACGTTTCCAAACCACTGGTACCGACGTTGGTCAACGCACCGTTTTCGGAATTGATCCGGAAATAGGCATACGAAGCGTCAAAATCGGCCGCCGCAACCGTTCCCGGTGTGGTGTAACCGAACAACTCACCATTAGCCCGGAAGGCAAAGTCTTGGAATGAAGTATTTAGGAAACCAATATTGCCATAACCTTGACCGGTGAATGGATTGTTGATGTTCACCGTCCCGCCGGAAATCGTGTACAGCATCACATCGTTAAGCGTGTACGGAACGACCGACGTGGCCGGATCGAACAAGGTCGGAATCACCGGTGCGGATCCAACACTTCGTTCGACACCACCGATACGATCTTCGGCAATTCGCCTAACCGAATCGATCGGCTCGAGTCGAAACAGAGGGTTGGTAGCTGCGGCCAGAGCGAACTGGTCCATCTGCACCGGGATTTGCGACTGGTTCGAAATGGCGACAAAGTATCGGCCTTCGGGCAATTCGGCGACGCCGATGAACGGATCGAGCGTACCGGCTGAACCGCGACTCAGGTCGTTATTGCTGGTACCGTCAAGTCCGGTCGGTTGATCATCTGCGACATTGCTGTCAGTACCGATCAGGATCATTTCACCCTGTTCGTTAAATACATAAACTGCTAAGTCACCACGCGCAAATCCGTCGGCATAATCAATGTCAAAAATCGTTGCGAAAAACATACTAGCGGCATCGCGTGTCAACTTTTGATAATTGACATCGAACTGGAACCAATCCACATCGGTCTGACCGCTTATGAATCCGGCAATCGACTTGGACATGCGATTGCTGCTCAGCGGGCCAGCGATCTCATTGAGTGATTGATTGATACTGATCTCAAACAGTCCCATCGGCTGGGCAGTAGCGATCGTGCTGTTATCAGCGATGGTTTCGCTAACGTCGCCCACCAGCGGACCGTTAATCGGCCCACCGATAATTTGGATACCGTTGGTTGCAAACCGCACGTCACTGTGCCGCACCTGGGTGCCAGGTGTTTCGTCCGCTTCACGCAATCGAATCTGCAATTGATAATTGCCAGCACTCGTACCAGCACGTACCAAGTTCGGTTCCAGCAGCGTCGAGCGATCGGCACCGGTAACATTACTGCTGCGAACTCGAACGTGATAAAGATTCCGCTGTCCTGGCGAACCCGGCAGAATCACTCGCATGCCAGGATCATTCGGATTGATCGAATAGGCATCTTGATAGGCCGATGTCGGCGATCCCGCCGCGATCGGCAGCACGTTCAGTGAACGGGCATTGGAAGCTTCAAAACCTGCACCAGTGACTCCCATTCGGGCCAGATCGCCTCGCGACTCGAGTAACGAACTGTCCGACAGCACCAGCGGCAGCCCGTTGGCGTCGATCAGCTCAAGGATCGAGTTGAGCGCTAGTTGGGTCCGATCGATGTCGAGCCAGACTTGAGTTCCCGCCTCTGCGACGAACGAAAAAACATCGACATCGTCGGGCGACAAAATCGATCCGTTCACGACAAAACCGAGACGTCGATTTTCGTCGCCTGCACCTTCATTGGGCGCCAGCTCACCTAAAAACTGCGATTCGCTAGGTACCGAATTGGAATCGAATCGGGAGTTGGTGCGAGACTCGATTTCAGTAACGACCGCAACGTTGCGGTCATTGGCCGCTTCTCGAATCACGATTCCATTCCATGACCCCGAACCGGCCAAGGAGGGTGGCAATTGCACCTGGAAAGGATTGGCCGGATCGCTCGGCAACCATTCCACAAAGGACGTTGTGCGGGCACGGTCATTGGCCACGTCTAACGACCAACTGAACGCGGTGCTGATATTACCCGGACCGCGAGCGTCCGACGAGTTGCTAAATCCGCTACCAGGAATCGTCGGCAAAAGCACATCGATCACGCCGTCTGGCGTAAAGGTTCGAGTCTCATTGGTGATGCCTGCCTGCAAACGCGCCGGCGCATCCGCAGACCAGCCGTCAAACGAAGCGTTAAACATGTTGACGTTATCGCTGGTGTAGATACCACCATGACTGAAACCGACGCGGGTCGGCTGATCCAAGACGACCGCACGGAAATCTCGAGTGCCTGGGGTACCCAGCAAAAACAATCGCTCATCGTTCGCAGCAGGCGGAACATCGAAGTCCAACAAGTTGATGACGTTGATGCTCGAAACCGCAAAAACACTCGCGTTTCTACCAACACCAAAATCGGCACCATCGGATGTCGAGAACGTAATTGTGGTATACATCACCGAACGATTGTTGACAAAAAACGTCTCCGCCGTCCATTCAAGAATCGCATCACCCACTTCCAACAGATCGATCGTCCCGGTGCTCTGGACACGGTCCGGTGAGATCAATGTCGGCGGCTGAACAATTGTCGAATTACTTAATCGGATCGGCGCCCGAGCAGGGGCGATTGCCAACGGCGTGAGAGGTACGTAATCGATATCGATCAATGTCGTATTCAAAAAAGCAAAGTTTTGCTGGTCCAAACGCGTCCCGGTCGACATCTCGATCCCCGACACACTGATGTTGGTCACCTCGCCGCCGTTAAGAATATCTGCTTGGAAAAATCCAACGACATTCGGGTCGATGTCGTTATCGATCAGCGGCCCATTATTGACCTCGCGGTCGGTGCGGTCCCATTCTGGCCCCAGTGGCAACAGCGGTGGAATCTCATCGTCTTCCAAAGAGCCATCGACAAACTCAACCAAGGGGCGAATACCGTCGTTGTTGGTGTCGACATTGGGACGGCCGCTTGGCGTAAATCCGGCACCGATCGAATCATCTCGCAACGCCGTCAATACAACGGGGAAATCCGGATGCCCGATCACTTGCAGCGAGCCACCGATGCGATCGGCGATGTCGACAAACTGGTCGGCTGCCGTGGTCAAGTTACCACCGACCACGATCCCGGCAGTACGGCCAGCGATCGCAGGTGTTGTCAATGTACCCGCAACCGGGGCGGTGTTTTCAAACTTAACCACCAACGAACCCCGCGCGTCGCTTGCCAGTCGCAAACCGCCATAGACGTGATGATTGGGAACTTCGATCATCCCACGCACAATGTGGACCATATCAACGTCGTCCCACACGACCTCTGTCGCCACTTGGCCGCCACGGATTTCCATCCCATTGAGCGAATTGTTCTCTAAGCGATTGCCTGAAACCAAAGGACCGCTATTACCCGTGGCGATCACACTATCAACGAAACCTGTTGACCGGCCTCGATCGATTTGTTGCTCCCAAGTCAGGCTGTTGACGTCGAAGGTTAAGACGGGACCGCTGCCGCCAATAAAGTCATTTTTGACAACAATCGGCTGGGCGCCGCGAACGAACACCGTCCCACTGGCGTTCTCACCCCGACCAGCGCGATCGAGTTGGTTGCCGTCAATGAAGCGACGACCATCGGCGTTCATTTCAAACCGACTATTGGTTAACCGCAATTCAGCTTGATGAACTTCGATCGCGTTGAACGAAGCGAATCCGCCCGGAATACGTGTCGCCCCGCCACCACCGGCGATAACAGCGTGATCGATACTTGCCGATGAAGTGTGACCGACATAAATGCCACCCCAATCACCCGCTTGAATTGCCCCTGCGTTGGCAACACTATTGGTGTCAAACGTTCCACCAGCACCGTACCGCTGATCTTGCAAACTGGTGAAAATCACCGGATCGCTTGCGGTCCCTTCGGCGATCAGGTCAGCACCAAAAGTGATGTCAATCCGCGCACCGCCAAGCTTGACAATCGTCCCAGGATCGACAGCTAGACGAGCATCTGTACGCGCCGTCAAACGTAATGTTTGTGCCGGAAGGGGCGTTGTCCCTGCGGCCAGTGCATCGGTAAACGTGGTGTCGGTCGCATTCAAACTTCCGACCAATGCAAAGTTACCGAACGTTCCGTCGGCAGCAACCGACGCACGGTAAATCCGCCGCCCGGTAAATCCGCTGCCAGCGGCGACAATGGGCAATTGAGTTAATTGAATCCGCCCCGTTTGCAACAACTCGATCGGTGGCGTAGTCGTGCTTGCCGCACTTTCGGTGGTCGCTGAGGAAAACGCAATTCGATAAACGTAACTGCCAATCGCAACGTCGCCCCCACCGGCTTGGCCAATCCCTTGAACCAGAAGGCTCGACGGAGCTTGTGCGGGTGCTAGCGCGCCGCCGGGGTTCCCCTGAATGACCAGATTTTCGGACAACACGTGAACGATATCGGTATCATCGAACCGCGCTGGTTGCGTTAATGGCTGGAGAACACCGCCGGTTCGCGTTGCGACCCGAATGAACAAGCCGTTGATCGAGTTGTCGATCACCGTATTGCCATGAATGTCTGGCCCGACTCGCATGACGGTCGGCGTGAATGGGGCGTCAAGCTGGAACAACGCCTCGTCGTATCGGGTTTCACGGAACGTGTCAGGAGTCGCGGCAATCGCGGCATCGGCGCTCAGGCGAATGATGCTGTTGGTAACCGTCGCCCGGGTTAACGCCATGTCCACCGGTGATATAACGACTGACGGCCCATCAACCCGAACTTGTCCGCCACCATACCGAAGGTCAGCAAACTGGATGTGATTGAGGAATACTCCCTCGTTCTCGCGATTTCTGCGAGTGGAGTTCGCAAAATCAATGTCGCTGCGAAGATCGATTCCGCCCCAGTCGCCCGGTTGCGGTACAGGCACCACGCCCGTCACATTCCCGTTGCCAATCGTCCGGTCGTTGATGCTGGTGATCACCACGCTTCCAGGAATCGCTTCCCCAAACTGATCACGAGCGACTAGGCCGTCGGCGCCAAGCAGAATCGGTGTGCCGAGGATTTGAATCGCAGCATCGCTGCGGTCAACCGTCGGCGATGTACTGCCCACGCCGATTCGCGCCTGGCGCATTTTGATGATGACGCCGGCGTCGATCAATAACCGCACGCCACGCGGCACATCTAACGACGTCCCGTCCTGCAGCGGAGTTCCGGTCGGACTGAAACCAATCTGATAACTGAAGTTATCATTTTTGGTCTCCACACGGCCATCGGTTCCGCCGTTGGCAACCATCCGGATGGTCGTCCCCGGAGTCGCGGCCGCAATGGCAGTATTGAGATTCCGGAACGGCTGTGCCACCGAACCATTGCCGTTGCTCAGAGCCGCTTTGTCAACATACAGCGTGTTGCTCTGGTCCGCAGGAACAAACCAGAAATCGTAGATTCCGCCAGGCTTCCCGTCGCTATCCCCATCTAGCAGCACGCCACTTGAATCACGAATCCCGGCGGCCGATACTGCCTTCGTCGAAATTCGCAGTTCATAGGCACCTTCGGTCAATCCGCCCAAACCGCTGCCAGGGACAGACGGATTGTATTGATCATTGCCTGCAGCACTGACGCCAATGACGTATTCGCCAGCGGACAAGTCAAGTTCGATCAGCGAATCGTTGCTAAAATAATCGTTATTCTGGGCGATTTCAATCATCGCCCCCGTCGCGCCATCTTTGCGATAGAGACGTAAGTGAGTGTCCAACAAACTGGCGTTGGAAAGACGCTCGGCAATCGTCTGGATCGAAACTTTGGAATCAACACCTAATCGAAATCGATAGAGATCGATGTCCGTGCTATCAGGCCGATAAAGAAATTGGCCGTTGATGATATCCGACACACTGGGGAACGTCGGCTCATTGGTCGTGCCTGGGTTGAAAATAAAGTCCGAACTCTGGGTAACCGGTTGAGGCAGGCTATCTGCAAACCCAAATCCGATCACCTGACCAATGGCAAGCATTGCCCCTCGAAAAAAGGGACCACCAAATTGATCGTCAGTCGACTGCTGAAAATCTTGGAAGTCCATGACGACTAAATCATTGACGCCGTCGCCAGTCCGATCACGGGTCGCGACCGCCAAGCCTCCAGGCCCGCTGACGGTCGACATGTCCGCACCGTACAAGTCGCCCACAACAATCGAGAAGAATGCATCGGAGGTAGGCCCATTAGTCACCTCTACAAATTGCACCCCCAAGTACTCACTGAACAACGACAAGACTTCCCGAACCCGCTGCCGCTGCTGTGCCGTGATCAGGTTGAAGTAGGTCTTGAGATTATCGATCTCCTCGCCAGCGATGTTAGGATCGTCACCGCGAAAGGACGAAGGGAACTCATACTGAATCGTCGTAATTCCATTGACACTGTCCGCACCCTGGCGAAAGAAATCCAGTGGAATCGGACGGTCGACTCGCGACGGGTCCTCGGGGCGAATCTGGCGAACACCTTCCGCGCCAGGACCACCCGGAAATTGCAACCCAAAGTCGGTCGTATTGCGAATCTCTCCCTGCAAGCGAACCGAGCGTATGCCACTGCTGTCGATCGCTGCTAAATCATTCAAGTCACCAAACGCGGTGGCGAATGAATCACCCGGTTCGGTGAACACCGGAACCGTGGTCGGTGCCGCAACAGGATTGGTCTGGGCATTGCCGATCCGCAACCTCGCAGCACCGGTCAAAAAACCAACGCCCGAAGGATTCGGGGTTCGAGCAAGCGGCGCCGCAAAGGTCAGCTTCGCGACATTCGTCGATTGGTTATAAGAAACACTCGTCGGCCTGATCGTCACGTCATCAAGCGTCGACGCACTATCGCGAGTGAAAATCAATTGATAAAAGTTGACATTGGTGACCGATGCACCGTCCATCGTTTCGTCAAAATGAACGTCAATCACACCCACTTCCGGGCTCAACGCACCATTGCCTTGACGACGAATCGGCTCTGGCACAACGGCCGCAACCTTAGGACCGAGATTGACCCTGAATTGACGACCAAAGTTTTCACCATTGTTGAAAACCTCGCCGTCAACGTTCGCTAACACCGACGTACCAGATCCGAAGATATCGATCTGGTAAGTATCCGCCGCCAGCGTTTCCGCAAATCGAAAGACGACCTCATTGGGCGAATTGCCAATCCCTACATAGCCAGGTTCGACAACGATGTCGTTGGCCCCGGTTAACAAAATCGTTCCCGGAAAATTGACCCGATTGCCCACCAATGTCGCTGCGGATCCCGCTTCCAAAACGGCGGTAATCAACGTCGATGCCTCTGGGTTGCTGTTGATCGCATTGATCAACGCATTAACCGAAGTCTCATTGCCCGGATTGCTGTTGACCCGAACGGTCACTCGATTGCCATCGACCAAAACCAGCGGATTGGCCGGACCGCCTGCATTGGCTCGCTCAAGCACCAAGGTGGTCGCTCGACCATCCGGACCAGGACGCGCCGAAATGAATCGCACGCGCACTTCTCCTCCAGTCCCCAGGTCCGAAGTCGCGTCGGCCGCGTTCGCACCACGCAGCGTCACTGACGTTCCCGTGGGAACCGTCGTCCCGAGCGGAAAAAGTGTCGCACCACTTACCGAAAACACCTGCAGCAAACCGCTGGCGGTCGGATGATTGGCAACAGCCGAAATCAAGTCGCGAACCTGTGTCGGACGCGCCGGATTGTTGTTCAAGTCGATCGAAATAAGGCGGTCGTTAACCGTGATCAACGGCACGCCAGATCCGACTCGCGAACTCGATGTGAAATTTACCCGCAGCCCCTCGCCTGCTGTCCCCGCCTGAACCGCCCGGAACTCCAACAGCACTTGATTCCCGGTCCCTAAGTCGCTCGTCGCAATCGCCGACTCGAATACGGAGTCCGACCCCGCGCGAGTGATGCGTATCGCACCCAAAGTATCCGGGTCAATTTGCGTCGAATCGTCAAACCGAAAGACCAATTCGCGAGGCGAACTGTTCAGCTCAGCACCGTCAAATAACAGCGCCCCTTGATTGGGCTGGATTCCAACCAAGTTGGGGCCAGCAAGCAACTGCCGTTGCTCCAAAGCCTCCAATAAGCTCCGCCGGTCCTTCTTCACACGTGCGGTCGCCCGCTGAGCGAGCCGACGCTTGACTGATTTTGACGAAGATTTAGCCGATCCGGACTCGTTGCCGGAGACTACTTCGGGACGAAAATTCGATTTGCGGATGGACATCCACCAACCTCTTGAAGGCCACAGGGGCGGTTAAATTCGAAGTAAATTCGACTGCATTGGCTCTGGTAAAGCACCCCCGCAGGGCAGGCGGCGAGACCAAAACCGGCAATCGATTGCATGCCAACGATGCAAAAATGGACAAGATGGGAGATCTGGGCTGACACTTCGGGACCGGCATTCAGTGTAATTGGGCACCGCAACGACGCAACGAAAATCCCGCCTACTACAGTGCTTATGATTGTCTGCGACGGTTGTATCGATCGCACCGCAGCGATCCTCCGACAGTGGTGTTCGATTCGTCAGCCCAGGCAAAAGTTCCCCTGATTGCCGACACGCTTCCAGTTCTCACCCCCATCAGGGCAAATGCACCCCCAGAAAAATTCAATCACGACGGCAGTTGCCACTCTTTTGTGGGCTATCAGTGCGTGGGGCGGCGATCCGATTGGAGGGCGACAATGAACCCAAAAGGGCTGTTCTGCGAACTTTCCTGTTATTTGTGCGTTGACGCCCAGAGAAAGTGCCGATACGCTACCGCACCCAAAACTGGTCTGACTGGCATCAGGCCTTTCAAGTTTTCTGTTTTTACGCCGGCGCACCATGAAAGGTCCGTCGAGTTCGTTTTGTCTAGCAAAGTTTAGAGAGAGAGTGACGAGCGATGGCCGTCCCCAAGAGAAGACATAGCAACAGCCGTACAGGCAAGCGACGTTCACACCACCACCTCAAAAAGCGACAAATCGCCTTTTGCCCGCAATGCAATACCGCCGTGCCGACGCACACGATTTGCCCAAAGTGTGGGTACTATCAAGGGCGCACGCTGGTTGAGACGAGCGAGCAGTAGAGCGCATGAGCCTCGATGTCGATTCGATCGGGCTGGTGTTCCCAGGCCAGGGGGCTCAATTTCCAGGCATGGGTCGATGGTTGATTGACAACTTCCCCGTCGCTCGCGATCTCTATGTCCGCGCATCAGATCTTCTTTCCTACGATCTGATCGAACTGTCGATCTGGGGTCCGGCGAATCGCTTGGATGCGACCGAGTTTAGCCAGCCTGCGCTTTTCGTGTCGTCGATGGCCGCCGCTGAGGTGATGCGACTGGAACAGCCCGAGGCGATCGCCAAGGTCAAAGCGGTTGCCGGCTTGAGTCTGGGCGAGTATTCCGCAATCTGTTTCGCTGGTGGGCTCGATTTCGATTCGGCGCTCAGACTGGTCCAGCGTCGCGGCCAGGCGATGCAAGCTGCAGCCGATCAGGTCCAGAGCGGTATGGCCAGCGTCATCGGAATGGAGCTCGACGCCTTGCAGGCGGTCTGCGACCAGGTGAAAGTCGCCGGAGAGGTGCTGCAACCGGCGAACATTCTTTGCCGAGGAAACATCGCCGTCTCGGGGCATCGCACCGCACTAGCGAGACTCGATTCGGTCGCCACCGCCGCAGGTGCTTCGCGAGTGATTCCGCTATCAGTCGCCGGTGCTTTTCACACCGAATTGATGAATCCAGCGGCTGCGGCACTGGCCGAGGCGGTCGCCGAGGCGAGCTTTATGCCGCTGACTCTGCCTGTGTTCAGCAACGTGGACGCCTTGATCCATACGGATTCGTCCGATTTCAAATCGCTTTTGTCACGCCAGCTGGTCAGCCCTGTGTTGTGGGAGCGTTGCGTGACAGCAATGATCGAATACGGCTGTAAAGGGTTTGTCGAAGTCGGCTCAGGCAAGGTGCTGCGCGGCACGATCCGGCGGATCGATCGCAAAATGCCAGTCGACGGTTTTGGCGACGCCCCGGACGGGCCCGCTTAACAAGATTGCTCGGCGTGACGTCGAGCCGACCTCCAAAGGTCGCATCGTTTACACCTTTTCTCATGGAACACGCTGATGGAATTGTCATTAAAGGTCGACCTGGCCGGCCAGGTTGCCGTAGTTACCGGCAGCTCGCAAGGCCTTGGCAAAGCGATCGCGATTGCTTTGGGCATGTCTGGCGCCAAGGTCGTTTGCCTTGCCCGCAATGCTGACAAACTGAGTGAAACAGTCGCCGCGATTGAAGCCGCTGGCGGAACAGCCCACGCAGTGTCGTGTGACGTTACGGATCGGACTTCTGCGGCTGCGGCAATTGAAGGCACGCATAAAGAGCACGGCCGGCTTGATATTCTGGTGAACAATGCCGGAATCACTCGCGACAAATTACTTCGCGGCATGTCGGACGAGGAGTGGGACGACGTGATCGCCACCAACTTGACCAGCTGCTTTGTCTGTTGTCGCGCCGCCGCCAACCTGATGCGTCGCGCCAAGTATGGGCGAATCATCAACATGGCCAGCATTTCTGGCGTGATCGGCAACGCGGGACAAGCCAACTACAGTGCCAGCAAGGCCGGAATGATCGGTCTGACGCGAACGCTGAGCAAAGAATTGGCAAATCGCCAAGTCACGGTCAACGCGATTGCCCCTGGATTCATCGAAAGCGAAATGACGGCCAAGCTTGGCCCGGTCGTCATGGCCGAGGTTTGCAAACGAATTCCCGCTGGTCGCGTCGGAACACCCCAGGACGTTGCTGCCGGAGTCCTATTCTTGGCATCCCCAGCGGCTGGCTATATCACCGGCCAAACGCTGGTGATCGATGGCGGTATGATCGGCTAGGCAAATCTGGTACAGCGATTGCCCGGTACAAAGGCGATGGTCAGTCGATACTTTCTTCGCGAGCGTATTGACGGCTTTTCATCATTTCCCCTATCTTTCATCCCCTCAGGCGAAGCCAGTTCGCCAATTGCCCGAATCGTCAAGGATAACCAACACCCTTTATCATCCGCTGTCGACCACTGTGTCGCAGATTGATTGGCAAGGGTTGCATTACGGCCATGATTCAAAGGCCAAAAAAATCGAAGTCCAATCGTGACGGTAACGACCGTCAGAAGAACACCGCTGACGGAGTACTTTTCTCCGCTTGCGCGATCAATTTTCACCCCCCCCGCTCACAAACGAATTTCATTTAGGAGATACTCATGGCCTCGGTAGAAGAACGCGTTGTCGACATCGTCGCAGAACAACTAGGTGTCGACAAGGAAAAGATCACTCGTGAAACGTCCTTCGTAAACGACCTCGGTGCCGACTCGCTCGATACCGTCGAACTCGTTATGGAACTCGAAGAAGAGTTCGACATCAATATTCCTGACGACGCAGCTGAGAAAATTCAGAAGGTCGGCGAAGCGATCGACTACATCGAATCGACCAAGGGCGCCGACGCAAACTGATCTTCGATTCGGTTTTGTCAAGCGTAATCCGGTTCGATCAAAATCCGGCTTGCCAAGGGTTGGTGTATCACTCGCCGTCTTGCCCCGATTAGGTATCGTTCGTATGTTGCCACTTTCGCTTTGCGGGGTGGCATTTTTTTTGCCTCGTCAACTGCTGTTTTCCTTACTGCTTCTTTCACCTGTTCTGCAACGGACGGATCGGTCCCCAGATGAATCAACGTCGAGTCGTCGTTACTGGCATGGGTTTGGTAACTCCACTTGGTCACTGTGTTAACGAAGTCTGGCAAAAACTGCTTGACGGCGAGTCAGGGATTCACAATCTGACAACGCTCGATACGTCGCAATATAAGGTTCACTTCGGCGGCGATATCGCCGATTTTGACGTCGGCGGATTCGCTGACCCCAGAGAAGTCAAACGCTTGGACCGTTTCACACAGTTCGCCTTGCGTGCCGGTGGTACCGCAGTTGTCGATTCCGGCATTCATTTTCCTGATGAAGATCGCACTCGTTGCGGCGTGATCCTCGGCTCCGGCATTGGCGGGCTTTGGGAAATCGAGATGCAGATCGAAAAGATGCTCTTCAAAGGGCCCGATCGCGTCAGCCCCTTCACCGTCCCAAAAATGATGCTCAACGCAGCTGGCGGTAACCTGTCGATCGTTTACGAACTTAAAGGCCCCAATTTCGCAATCGCGACGGCGTGCGCTAGTGCCACCAACGCGATGGGCGAAGCGCTGCGCAGCATCCGACGCGGCGAAACCGATGTCGTTATCACGGGCGGCAGCGAGGCGGCGATCACTCGCATGGGATTGGCAGCGTTTCAAAACATGAAGGCGCTTTCGACTCGTAATGACGAACCAGCCCGCGCAAGTCGTCCATTCGATGTCGATCGCGACGGCTTTGTGCTCAGCGAAGGCGCCGGAATCGTTGTCTTCGAAGAACTTTCCCGCGCCCAAGCTCGCGGAGCCAAAATCTATGGCGAAGTGCTCGGCTATGGAACAACCAGCGACGCTAGCCACATCACCGCGCCTGATCCCGAAGGCCGCGGTGCATCGGCCGCGATGCATGCCGCCCTAACCGATGCACGAATGGCTCCCGAAGAGATTGATTACATCAATGCCCACGGCACCAGCACACCGCTGGGCGATAAGGCTGAAACCGTCGCGATCAAGCGAGTTTTTGGCGACCACGTCCGCAATGTGTCGATCAGCAGCACCAAAAGCCAACTTGGCCATTCCCTTGGTGCCAGCGGCGGCATTGAAATGGTGATCGCGACCAAGGCTGTCGTCGAATCGCTGATACCGCCAACGATCAATCTGGAAAATCCCGATCCCAACTGCGATCTCGACTATACGCCGCTCGTTCCCAAGCAACGCACGGTGCGCGCCGCACTGAGCAATAGCTTCGGCTTCGGTGGCCACAACGCTTGCATCATCGTCGGCAAACTGAGGTAGTATCGGCCGGTCACTTGATTTCAATATTGCGATACTGGCCGCCGTTTTCCGCAGCAATCCGCTGCATCTGGACCTCGGCCTGACGCCCCTCAGTGCTGGAAACGCCGGGGTATCGAATCGTGTGAATGATCGAGATTGGCCCCGCATCGCCAAACAAGTTTTCTTGCACGTTGTTTTGGCGGATGACCGTTTCGGTTTGTGCAGTAAACTCGCCATCGGACAACAAAAAAATCACGTCGGGCCGCAGTTTGAATGCGAACTTCAGCACCTCGGGTGGCGATTGGCCGCGTGCTTGCGGAACTGCCATCGCCCATCGCCGAAATGCCTGCTTGTTTTCCGGCGTGGCGTAAACACTAGCTGATTCGTCTTGAGACGGGTTGTTGATTCGCATGTACTTAGGATTCTCATCGTAAAACACGACGTAAAACCGCTGGTCCGGCTTCAGCGAATCGATCGACC
>DNWZ01000467.1 GCA_003506095.1 Planctomycetaceae bacterium
CTCCGTTGCATGCGATGGTTCGTGGATCTTTTTGTCAGTCCTGACGAACCCGCCGCTGAGGCTGAAAGTATAACCGATTCCTGCCCGCCCCTGCAATGTTTTTTGTTAGTCCTGCACGAGCCCTGGGCAATCAGGCTGGTTGTTCGCGCTGCGAATAGTGTAGACGGTATGGAACAATCAAGGCACCCGGAGTGAAGCTGGTAGCGTGCTTAGCTTTTGCCTGTTGAGTTTCACTCCAGCGCCGCCGCGAACGCCAAGCTCGAACCAAGTCTTATTTTGGTTCTGTCTTGCATGGGGCAGCGATGGTCTCGACGGTACGTTGGTCTTAGAGCCACGAACGACCAGCATCACCGGGTTGCGGCCAGTGATGTGTCCATGTCAAGCTCGGCACCGGCCGCAACTCCGGTGCATGCTATTGTTAGCATCTGTGTTTTTTCTGCGATTCTGACACGCGCAACTTCGAAGCGTCTTTGTTCGACACCTGTTTCACGCGCAACTTCGTCGGAGTTCGACAATCATACAGTTGTCAGGTTACGAAACAAGTCGCCCCATGGCAAGGGCATTGAGTGTGCAGATTCGGCCTTGGTCTGGAAGTTCTCAGCGTCGTTCAGCCAGTGCCGACAATTGTTCATCGATCTGGTCGGTGATGTGATGATTGCAGAAGACAGGCTCCAGGTTTTTACGCTCATTCATTCAGCGTCCGATCACCGCTTGCGTTCTGCGTTTCATCCGTGTTCACCTGCGTAATCCGCAGTCAAAACTGCGATTTGATCTATCCGAGTGCAGCGTGCAACAATCAAGCGCAGCCGCCACGATGAACAGGCAATGCAAAGAATGCGATTCATCAGACGCGCTGAATCTATGCGATGCTAACGACGGCGATCAGCGGGCGAAAATGGCGCGAGTGATCTTGATTTCAGGAAAAAAATCGGAACGCCATTTTCGCTCCGTTGCATCGCTTTGTTCTGTCGCATTTTCAGTCCCACCAGTTGAATGCCAGCTCTCCAATGGTGTACGGTTTCCAGTAGTTTACCTGCTCCATTTCAGCCCGGTCAAGTTGGTCGAGATCGGTCTTCGCAATAGGTCTTGCGAGTTCGTCCACCGTTGCGACGCTCACATCCGGAAACATTTGATTCAGCAAGCTAGCAATCGGTACAACATCTCGAAACGTAAGTTCGCAGGAGTAATCTTCGCGAGGCAACGCGAATGCAATTATTGGAAAAGTTGAGTGGCCCAGCAGATCAACGGATTCGTCAGGGCCTTCAAGTGTAGCCGTGTGAAAGTTTGGTGTCACACCGCGTTCAAGCATTCGAGTAACGCTGTAACCGCACGGAATCGCACATGCATACGCGATACGTTTAAATTCGGCGAAAGGGAATTCCGGCAGTTTGTTCCGGCCGTAGAAGCTCGTGATTCCAGTTCGTACGATCATGTGGTTTTACGACAGAACGTTACGCATCAGCGGGCCGGCGCGATTGATGTTGACTTCAAAACCGACCCGACCGCCGGCTCCGTTGCATGCGATGGTTCGTGGCTCTTTTTGTCAGTCCTGACGAACCCGCCGCTGAGGCTGGAAGTATAACCGATTCCTGCTCGCCCCTGAAATGTTTTCTGTCAGCCCTGCACGAGCCCTGTGAATTCAAATTGGTTGTTCGCGTTGCGAGTGGTCGCGACGGTATGGAACCAATCAAGGCACCCGGAGTGATGCTGGCAGCGTGCTGAGCTTTTTGTCTGTTGAATTACACTCCAGCGCCGCCGCTAACGCCGAACGCGAACCAAGTTTTCTTTTGGTTCTGTTTTGTATTGGGGCACGGATTGTCTCGACGGTGCGTTGGTCTTAGTGCCACGAACGATTGCGTTCACCCGGTTCCGGGGTTTGAGTTTTTGTGCAAAGTGGACTGGCCACCGGAACTCGGTGTGCAACGCTTTGTTCTGTTGCTTTTTTGGGGGAGTATGGTTGATGTTGATTATGGAATTGTCTGATGGAAACAGAGTTATTCGGGTGATGGATCATCCCCTAACTCGTCCGCTGGCTTGCGAGTTGCCACGATTCGGAGAAATTTATCCTGTTCGTGAGTTTGAATGCGAATACCAGACAGAAGACGAACCGCTTGCTCATCGGGCCAGTCCGTTGTTACCTGGAAGTTTACCTTGAAGTTTTTCTTGTTGCGATATTGCGGATCTTTTAGAACCGCGTGCTCTTGTTCGATCAGCGAGAACACAACGAGTAGGTCAATGAATGGAATATCTTCGGTTTTGTCAGGAATCCCAACAGTGAAGTATTTTTTTCTAAGTTCGTCTAGTGATTCGCCATCAATCGGTTCGGTGACACGGACAACATATTGGAACGAATTGGTTTTTCGCCAATTGTCCATAATCAGTCTCTGCAATCCGAGGCATCGATTCATTCGCTGCTGGTTGAAGATTTCGTGTGTAGTCATTTGATTTAGCAACAGAACGGCGGCGATCACCCAGCCCGAGCGGTTGACTTAACGCAAGTCAAAACGTCCGATCGAGGGCTTGGCGTGCATCGCTTTGTTATCGGATTCTACTGGTCGGTCCAGTCAAATGTAGTTCTGTCTAGTATTAATTGCCCGTCTTTTCTGGTTAAGTATCCCCTTACCATTACATGCGATCTATGTGAAGGTTGGTTGGGCCAGCTTGCTCGATCTAAGGCAACAATCACAAGTTCATCGGAAATCCAAACTGCGGCTTTTCCGTCTTTCTCGTGTGCTGCTCCGTCAATTGTAATCCACTGATTGATGGATTTGTTTAGTTCGCTCTGTACCTCTGCTTCGGAGGGAGGTGGCATGTTTGTCCAAAACACAGTCGAGATGAACTTTGGTTTGCGGTTCAAAACGGTATACAGGTAAGAGCATGCGGCGATCACCGCAGTGACAATTAGTAGAATACTGATTCGATAGCGAAATGGCTGCTTTACCATGGAAGAAAACGCGGAGGTCCGACATCCTTTCCGATAACGTTACGCATCAGCGGGCCGGCGCAATTGATGCTGACTTCAAAACCGACC
>DNWZ01000257.1 GCA_003506095.1 Planctomycetaceae bacterium
ACTCACTGACACGCTTGCAGACCTCGCCGATATCGCTGCGGGCGATCGAATGGTTGACGTGGGTTGTGGTATGGGTGGTTCTTCGATTCGGCTTGCCAAGTTACGTGGCATCAACGCAACGGGTGTTACGCTAAGTCCCATTCAAGCTCGCTGGGCAAAAATGTCTTCACGTTTGAATCGGGTACAATCAGCCACGCGATTCATCGCGCAAGATGCCGAAACTGTGGAGTTTGAACCTGAATCGTTTGACATTGTTTGGAGCGTCGAGTGCACGGAGCATCTCTTTAACAAACCCGAATTCTTTCGTCGCGCGTCGCAGTGGCTTCGCCCCGGTGGTCGAATCGCAATTTGCGTCTGGTTTGAAGGTGAGGACACTAGCCGTAGCGATCACTATCAGCAGTGCGAAGAAGTCTGCGAACGTTTTGTGTGCCCATCGTTGGCGACTCGACAAGACTACGCCTCATGGATAACCGATCAGGGCTTGCAGATCCGCCACAATATCGATTGGACCGAGCGAGTCACGAAAACCTGGGAAATCTGCAAACAACGAGTCAAAAAGCTCGGCGTTCGTCACGTCGCAAAACTGCTTGATCGTGAGCAGGTCAGCTTCATCGACGGCTTCGATTCATTACTCCGAGCCTACCGCAGTGGAGCAATGCAGTACGGGGCAATCGTAGCCGAAAAACCAATTACCGCTTGAGATACAAAAGGAACGTCGCATGGACGCGTCGATCACTCTTCCAGAGCAAGAAAGATCACCGCACGAGTTGTCAGTCGCCGAGTCTCGTTTAAATCGAACGCTGGGGATCGCATACGCGTTCGGCAATCAGGTTTTGTTTATCATCACAGTATGGAACCTATTCTGGTTCCTGCGCGATGGCGCAATGACATCAGCGAAAGATCACTGGCTGATTCGAGACTGCACTCTTGCGGTTTTCTTCGCAATCTCACACAGCGTGATGCTTGTCCCGAAGACTCGAAAGTTCTTGGGAAAGTGGATTCCATCAGCTTTCTACGACAGCACCTTCTGTGTTGTAACGTGCATTAGTTTGCTCGCGTTGTTTTTTGGATGGCGCACAAGTGAGACCGTTCTTTGGCATGCAAGTGGATCGATCGAGACGATCATCCGATTGTGCTTTTATATTTCCTGGGGAGCGCTGCTGTATTCACTAGCCCTCACCGGCCTCGGTTACCAAAACGGCTGGACGCCTTTCTATCATTGGCTCCGCCGGGAAAAGAGCCCACGCCGCGAATTCAAACCTCGTGGCGCATATAAACTTATTCGCCATCCAGTTTACTTGAGCTTTCTAGGGTTAGTTTGGTTTACGCCGCGGATGTCTTTGGATCATGCAGCGTTAACTGTCATCTGGACTGCGTACATTTTCTACGGAAGTTTTCTCAAAGACCGTCGGCTCGAACACTTTATCGGAGAACCTTACAGACAATACGAAAGTCGCGTATCCGGATACCCGCTGGTGCCTCTCGGGCCCTTATCAAAAAAGGCGATTCGAATCAATGCGAGTCCAACCGAGACGCGTCAATGAATCGAGCAATAGCGTGACTTGTAAAAAACTTGCCGATCAGCAATCTCGACGTCGGTTTCGATTGATCATCCTCTACCTGGCAGTTTTGTCGCCGCTGATCATCAAGGGCACTGTAGCGGTGCTTGCGCCAACCGCGAACTCACCTTTAGACTGGGTAGATGCGGAGTTTGGGCCTCGGCAAGATTACGATCGCTTTGTGGAGCAATTCATCGCTGGCGATGTCGTCGTGATTAGTTGGCCCGGCTGCTCGATTCATGATCCGCGCTTGGATCGCTTTACGGCCTCGCTGCGTAAATCACGAGCGTTTTTCAGGGATGGTGAGTGGCTCTTTCAGCGTGTCACATCAAGACGCGAAGTATTTCGGCAATTCACGTCGCCACCGATGTCACTCACACCAACGGAAGCGACAAAGCGTCTAGGGAGCTTTCTTCTTGGTCCGGATGGAGAAACAACGGCAGTTGTTATTAATTTTAATGAGCAAGGCTTACAGCATCGCGGCCGACTTGTGCCACTTATTCGAGCCGCGGCGTATCAGTACGGTGGAGCGGAGGTCGAAACTCAGCATTTAGCAGGACCCATTGTAGACGGATACGAAGTTGATCTCGCTAGCCAACGAACGATGAGCCGATTCGCGCCGTTGTCGTCAATGGTTGTCTTCTGCGTCTGTTTACTCTGCCTCGATTCAATGTATGGTGCACTGCTTGTGTTTGGAGTTGCGTGCATTTGCCAAGCCCTGGCATTGTCAGTTATTTACTATTGCGGGGGCGAATTGACAGCTCTCCTCCTCGTACTTCCTCCCTTGATTCAAGTGCTTGCGGTAGCTGGTGGAATACATCTGCTTAACTACTACTTCGACAATTCCGATGGTTCACCGGATGACGCAATTCGCGCTGCAGTACAAATCGGATGGTTGCCATGTGTGCTATCAAGCGTTACGACCGCCATCGGGCTGGGATCACTTGCTGTCAGCGGGTTAGCAGCAGTTCGCGAATTTGGAAGTTTTGCCGCGATCGGCGTCATCATCACTCTTGCCGCACTTTTGGTTTTGATTCCTGGAATCATTCGATGGAAACCAGTCCGCATACCAAACTCGGCAGCTCGCAAGCCATGGTTGATTTGGGGAAAGCTTCTGTCTTTGCAACTTCGATGGGCTGGCTGTGTAAGCGCAGGTTGCATAGCAGCTATGATAATTCTTGGAATTGGTCTCGCGAATTTGCAGGCTTCGGTTCGCATCGACACGATGTTTGCGAACGATTCTCGCCTCATTCGTGACTACGCGTGGATCGAGGAAAACGTTGGCGCACAAGTTCCAATAGATGTTGTCGTAAGATTTGATACTGACGCAGAGATTCCTGTGTTAAGGCAACTGGAAATCCTTAATGAAGTCAAATCACTCATTCTAAAGCACTCCGAAGTACGAATGGTAACGACGTGTCTTGATTTTGTTTCGCCGCCGATCTTTTTGCCTGATGGTGACCACTCAACGCAATACTTGTCCTTAGCTGAGGCGTCTGCAGGTAGCACGGGGTTCTTTAAGTCAGTGGGAGGTCAGAAATGCTGGCGACTAACCGCTCACGTGAGTGCTCTCGAGGATCTCGACTACGGTTCGATTCTGAAACGCATGCAAGGATCACTCACGTCCGAATTCGAAAGGCTAAATGAATCACAGTCTGCAACTATTGAACTTTCTGGTTTGATGCCATTGGTGCATGAGATCCAGCGCCAGCTGCTCAATGACTTGTTTGCTAGTTTTCTGACGGCCTTCGTTTTGATTGCTGTCGTGATGACGATCGTACAAGCAGGCCTCATATCTGGATTGATTGCGATGATCCCGAATGTTTTTCCATCGCTTGCATTGTTTGGATTGCTTGGATGGCTAGGCTACCCGATTGATATTGGCTCGATCATGACTGCAAGTGTCGCTATGGGGATAGCAGTCGACGAAACGCTCCACTTTCTAAACTTTTTTAACCGTTGTCTGGACGCAGGTTCGTCACGAGAGGAGGCCGTACTTGCTTCATACCAACATTGTGGTCGCGCTATGATTCAGACGACCTTGATATGTGGTGCTGGTCTAACGATCTTTGCACTCGGCGATTTTGTTCCGACTGCTCGTTTTGCATGGATGATGGTCACGTTGTTAATCACTGCATTGATTGGCGATCTAATCTTGTTGCCATCATTGCTTTTGCATCCATTTTTGCGAGATAATTCGCGAAGAGAGCGAGCTCAACGCGTCAGTGACGCGGAAAACAATTCATTTCATTAGTGGATCTCGATGGACGAATTGAGCCGACCTTGATGGACATAATGCACACGGTTGGATTTCGTCGGTAGAGAGGAACTCGCGAACCTGATCGTCGCAGGCGGTGGGTGGGCAGGTCTGGTAGTCGCGGAAAAGCTGCCAGGCGGGTTCGTTGTCGAGCTTTAGCTTGCGGGACATGATTGCGTGGTACGCCAACGCGGGACATTTCCAAAGATGACCCCAAC
>DNWZ01000269.1:0-303 GCA_003506095.1 Planctomycetaceae bacterium
AAGAACGGATAGCGATTTCCGATCTCCAGCGGCGATGACACTCCGGTCGTCGCCGAAGTATCCGAATCCGTGTCGTTGTCAGTCGATCGCAATTGCATGGCCGCCGGGGACCTATCGCGTTGTGCCCACCGGTACCGCGATCAGGTCATAGCCATCGGCCGCAACGATCTCACAGGGAACGAACTTGCCAGCGGCCAGTTCATCGCCCGGCTGGCGGTTCACATAGATTAAACCGTCAATATCGGGCGCTTCCGCCGCGGATCGACCGATCCAGATGCCTGGTTGGTCGTCCAGTTCGTTGTC
>DNWZ01000269.1:397-4633 GCA_003506095.1 Planctomycetaceae bacterium
TCGATGAAATCGACCAATTCACGATGTTCTGCTTCGGTTTCGCCGGGAAAACCGCTGATCATCGTCGTTCGCAGCACCACGCCCGGAATCGTTTCGCGAATCTGGCCAACAATCCGCTCGATCGCCGGTCGATCGACTCGGCGAGCCATGCGGCGCAGCATCGTGTTGCTGGCATGTTGCAGCGGCATGTCGATATAGGGAACGATCCGCTTGGCTTGCGCGATCGTTCGCAGCAGGGCATCGTCGATGTACATCGGATAGAAATACATCAGCCGGATCCAGTCGATCCCTTCGACCTGGTCGAGCTCTTCCAGCAATTGCCTCAGTCGCGGTTCGCCGTAGATATCCATTCCGAAGTAGGTCGTATCTTGGGCGACGACGACCATTTCGCGAACGCCCGAGGCGGCCAACATTCTCGCTTCGCTGATCACCTGTTCGATCGGCTTGCTGGCGTGTTTGCCACGCATTTTGGGGATCGCACAGAAAGTACACAGCCGGTCGCACCCTTCGCTGATTTTCAGATAGGCGAAGTGACGGGGTGTTACGGCGGCTCGCATGTTGTCGGCCAGGGCGCGAATCGGCGCGGGGCGAAACACTGTCCGCTGTTCTTCCAAACCACCGAAAAGACGGTCTGCGACGGAAACGATTTCATCGCGACCGAACACGCCAACCAATGCGTCAATTTCGGGGCGTTCTTCCAACAGCGATTCGCGACTGCGTTCGGCCAAGCAGCCTGTCACGACAACGCCGCGGATCCGGCCGTCACGCTTCAGTGCCAGCATTTCGTCGATCGCTTCGAGCGATTCTTGACGGGCCGATGCGATAAATCCGCATGTATTGATGACGACAAAATCGGCCCCTTCGACCGAATCGACCATTCTGTATCCGTCGGCGTCCAGACGGCCGAGCATCTGTTCGGTGTCGACCAAATTTTTGGGGCAACCGAGGCTGACAACGGCGTAACGGCCACGCGGTTGGTGAGTCTGGGCGTCGACAATCGCTTGCGAAGCCGCCGACAGTGACAACGGGTTGGGCGAGTCGGTGACGACAGGCAACTGCATGGAAAGACCCAGCGGATGGAAAGGTTTATGCGAGCAATACCGCGGCCAGGCAAGATTTCTGCCGAGCCGATCCATAACGTAACCGAAGCACCGAAATCGCAACAGGATCAAAACCGCCGAGAATACCGAATCTCGGCCCGGTTTTTAGCGGCGCTTACAGATGTCCGGCCGCCGCCAGTTCGCCGCGCCGCTGGTGAACGATGCGCAAAACTTCCAACAACACTTCATCCAAAGAGAGGCTGTCGCTTTCCAAAATGATCGCGTCTTGGGCCGCTCGCAGACCCCCGATGGGCCTTTTGCAATCCTCTTCATCGCGCCGATTTTGCTGAACCAGAATATCCTCCAGCGGTACATATCGGCCCGCTTCGGACAATTGCTGCTGGCGACGTCTGGCGCGTTCCTCAGGCGAAGCGGTCAGAAAAATCTTGCACTGGGCATGCGGAAAAACTTCGCTGCCTTGGTCGCGGCCTTCGGTCACAACATCGCGTCCTTCGACAAACTCCCGCTGCTTTTGAGTCAAGATTTCGCGAATTTCGGCAATGTCGGCGACATGTCGGATCACATCGGTGACCGACGGCGTGCGAATCAGCGATGTGACGTCGTTGCCGTTAAGCCACACGCGTCGGTCGCGAAACTCGATGTTCACCTTCTTGCACAACCGCAAGATGGACGCCTTGTCGTTCCAGTCGACATCGGCGCGAATGCCCGCAAGAGCGACCGCTCGGTACATCGCACCGGTATCGAGAAATTCGAAACCGAGCGAATCGGCCGCCTGTCTGGCAATGCTGCTTTTGCCGGCTCCGGCCGGTCCATCAATCGTAACGATCACTCGAAAGTCTACTCATGGCTTATTTGGATGTTTCTGGGTGCCAGATTCGATCATGTCGACCCGTTCTCGCACCGCTTGCAGCGCCGCAGCGACCTCTTGGGACGCTTCCGCCAAGGCGGGCGATTGCGCCGCCTTACCGCTGAAGCGCGTATCGTAAAACGCTTCGGTCAATGTACGCAACGGACTATCTATTGGGGGGAACTGGTTGTTTGCCAAACTCAGTGATGCGCCATCGGTCAGTTCCAACGGCGTCTGAGACGGTTCGCGATGAATCCCAGCACGACGCAACAGTTGAATTGTTTCGGCGAAAAACGGCACTTCTGGCAAAGCCGCTTCCCCGGTCATGCCGCGTTTTCGACGACGTCGCCACCACGATCTCGGCATCCCGAATTGCAAAATCGCCGCCATCATCGCCGCCAAAATCACACCAAAAATAGCCGCTGGCCACGAAAAACCGCGACCGATTGCCAGCGCACCGTCGCCCATTCGCCCCGCACGTATCGCTGACAACTTTTCATCCATCCAGCGAAACATCGATTGGTATTGCGAAATAACCGCCTCGCTGCCGCCGCCGGCAAAGTCGCGACGCGACGTTGCCGAGGAATTGCGGTCGACGACAAAGTCGCTCCAAAAACTTTGTGCCAATTGAAAGGCATCGGCAACTCGCCCGCCATCAGGCCGCTCGACACCACCACCGCCCGGCGTCGGATCGAATCGAACCCAATAGCCATCCGAATCCGCACGCGGTTGTTCGGATTCAGGGTCATCCGTGGCGCTAAAATAACGCTCGTGTTCTGGGATCCATTTCGTATCAATCAAGGCTTCAACCCACGCATGCGCGTGAAGCTGGCGGGCAACATAAAAACCTCCTATCGAATTAAACTCATCCGTGCTGTAACCGACCACCAACCGCGCCGGGATCCCCTGGCTGCGCAACATCAAAGTCATGGCTGATGCAAAGTATTGGCAATTTCCCTGCTTATGCACCGAAAGGAATTGTTCGATCGGATCCAGCCCCGGAATCAATCGGCTGTCCTGATTCAATGAATAGGTAAAGCCGGCCCGAGAGATTAAGAATTGTTCAATCGCATTGGCCAATTGCAGTCGATCTGGGCCGGAATTCTTGGCTATCGGTTCGCTCAATCGCCAAGCCGACGGTACTCGATACTCGTCATACTCCAAACATTGGCGAACATACTGGTCTGCTTCGTAACGAGTAATCCGACGCACCGGTTGGGTCCGTCCAGGTATCGGTCGATAAGCTTTCTCGAGCCGATCGAACTGCTCGTAACCAAAATCCTGGTCGTCCTCGTTGAATGATTCATCAGCGGTGTCAGGATAAACCATGTCATCCCAACGAGGCACAAAACGTGATTGTCGTCCATCGCGAAACGCGCTGGTCACGAATTGATAAGTCATTCGCCTTGCCATCACCAATCCGCTCGTCGCACGCCTGCCCAGCAACCAGCGATCACTGACGTGACGCACTTCGTCGATTGTGGCGTGTCGTTTGTAAGGCGGAATGGAAAACAACGCATCGCTGTTGCTAGGTTCGACCGTGATGCGAACCTTCAATTCATCGCCGGTCCATTCCGATCGTTCGAACACTTCCACCGGCAATTCGCTGGTCGGCCACGTCGCATGGCGATCAATCACGCTCCAGCTACTGCTTTCCACGCCCCCGACATCGTACTTCTCCAACACCGCGCCGCGTAAGTACAAACTGTCGATCGTGGGATAAGCCTTGCCGGTTTTGCGATCGATCAAGTCGACACGCAGTGCCGTCGCATCACTCTGTAACATCCGGCCGATTTGCCCCAGCCGAACTGTATCACTAAAACCGACCAGAACACGCCCGCCGCCACTGGAGGCCGACAAGCTCGTTCGCGGTAATCCGTAAAAGAATAACATCGCGATCAATACGGCCGACGGTGCAAAAATCAACATCGTCGCTCGCGGCAATTTCAACCCCGCCAGACGAAATGATCGCGTTGAATCTGCTGATCGAACTTGGATGAAATGATTGCCACTGTGACTATCTGACTTGTTCCATGTCAGTGTTTCGCGTGTGTCGTCGTCTTCATCATGATCGGAATTTTCGCCATTGAATGCTTCGTGCGCCGTGCCAAAAGTTTGCAACAACGCTAATCCACCAATACCGACAATCCCAAGTGGTAACAGCAAAAGACCATAGCTGAAAGCGTCGTTGAAAATAGCCGCAACGATCAATTCCAATAAACAAAATATCGCTAGCTGTTCATAAATGCGACGGTTCTTTCGCTGGACCATCAGTACGGCTTGCACCAGTACCAGCAGTTCCGCGACGACAATCATTTGCATTTCGTC
>DNWZ01000213.1 GCA_003506095.1 Planctomycetaceae bacterium
TGACCGCTCCGACCCCATCACCGCTTCGTCGCCTGTACGACCGCTGCGTCGTTTCCGTCCGCTGGCTGACCGATTCCCCGATCGCTGGCGAGTATCCCACGGCTTTGGGGACGATCGTCGTTCACCATGGCGAGATGCTTTCGGGCAAATCGGCGGGCGTCGAAGTTTGTGTAATCGATACAGGGACCGCTCAGGTTGTCGTTTTGCCGAGTNNTCCGCACAGGCGACATCGATTTCGGCTGGCGATCGCCGGTCGATGGGCCGGTAAACCCAAACTTGGTGCCGATTCACGATCCCGATGGTTTGGGGTGGCTGGAAGGGTTCGACGAGTTGGTCGTGCGTTGCGGGTTGGAAAGCAACGGGGCGCCGGAGAAAGATGATGCGGGATTTTTGCGATATCCGCTGCATGGCCGCATCGGCAACCTGCCGGCGACGTCGTTATCCGTCGAAGTGAACGTCGCGACAGGCCAGTTGGCACTGGTGGGCGATTGCATCGAATCCAAATTGTTTTTCAAGCGTTTGCGGCTCAGGTCGCGAATCGCCGTGACAGCACAATCGGCCCAAGTGCACCTGTTGGACGAAGTCACAAACGAACTGTCGTCACCGGCAACGGCTCAGATGCTGTACCACATTAATATTGGCGCGCCGATTTTGGGTGAAGGTGCGAATTTGCTTGCCCCGGTCGCTCGGTTGGCTCCCAAGAACGAATTGTCCGCCGGCGAGATCGATCAATGGAACCAGATGCCCGGGCCGCAATCCGGTTACGCAGAACGGGTTTATTTCGCTCAATTGGCCGCCGACGATCACGGCAAGACGGCCGCGATGCTGCGTTCAGCCGACCAGACTACGGGATTGGGGGTTGAATACGACACTTCGACCTTGCCGTTTTTCATCTTATGGAAAAATACGGCGGCCGAAGCTNNTGGAACCATCCACAAACTTCCCCAACGCTCGATCTGCCGAAACGGCACAGAATCGCGTCGTCCGATTGCAACCTGCTCAAAGCGTTCGTTTCCAAGTGACACTGCATCCGCTGGTCAACAAGTCGGAAGTGGCCGATTTCCAGTCGCGGATCGACGGATTGGCAGGACGCGCGAAGGCGGAAGTGCTGAGAGAAGCCGATCCGAAGTGGTCAGTCTAAGCAGATTGGCAAAAGTGAATGATACGACGGAGATGGCCGCCACCGGCCCTACTTCGCGAATTCCTCATAGAATGTTTTCGTCGCTTCATCGGTCGGCGGGCGAGTGATAAGGACGTACTGGGCCAACTGTTTCGCTTCGTCCGGTTTGCCTGCTGCGATCATCGACTCAATCGTCGCTAATTTGATACTGTGCCAACGTGGCGACTTTGCTGAGACGTCCTTCGACAGCTTGAGGAATCGTTCCATTGCGATCCTTTTCGCATCCGGTACGTTTGATTGGCCGATCAATGTCGCGGCTTGCATCGCTGCGATCTCCGATTGATCGCCAGAAGGTTTGCTGGCGATCCAGCGATCGAGCAACCCGGGAGCAAGGTGCCAATTGCCGTTCCAAACGAGTGCTTGGCAATACGCCAGCTCAGTGCCCGGGACGTCTTTTAGCAGCGAGACCATCGCGTTGCCCAGCGTCGCTCGCATCGCTGGCGATTTTTGGCCATCGATCATCAGCGTCGTGCCGACTGCGGCGCGAAGGTCATTGTCGGCGGAACCTGGCGGTGCAGTAATCGCACCGCCAGTGCGAACGGCGTACAGCCAATCGATGAACGGTTTGTCGTCGATTTGAAAATTTCGAAAGCCGGGATCGTTTAACTGCTGATTGTCATGAAACAAGGTTGCCAGCGTTTTACGGCATCGCAACGCTGCAGGCGATTTGGACTGGCCCAACGATTGTGTCGCCTCTTGTCGTAACTCAACAAACGCTTGCGTCACTTGCAGCGACTGGTCAAACGGATCGACTTCCGAAAACGCGCGAACCCACAATGCTTCTGCTCGTTGCCATGCGGCGTTGTACAACGAATGAACGCTCGTTTCGTCGGATTGGCCTTTCATTGCGGCAATCGTCGTGACCATGGCCGCGTCGGTTGCGGGGTCGGGTGTTGCGATAATGGCGGCGGCGAGCGTGTTTGCGGTCTTTTCGGTCCGCTCGACCAGCCATTGGCGAGCAAGGATTGCGTTGCGATCGGTTGGCCAGCGATTGATCAGGTCGCGCAGGATCGCGTCGGTTTTTGCCGCATTGCCGACCTGATCGAGCATGTAGGCGGCCTGCAGCATCAGATCCGCAGAGCCGTCGGACATCGCGAAGCGGATTGCCGTCTTGTGCAGTATGTCGGCGGCGTCTGGTTGCCGCTGGGCGCGGGTAAAAACTGCGGCAGCGACTTTGGCAACCTTCAAAGCCGATGGGGCATCGTTGACTTCTTGCAGGTAACTTTCCAACAGGTTCGCCGCTTCGGCTGCATTTCCTTTTCGCATCATCACGGCTGCGTCGGCGATCACAAGGTCTGCGTTTGAATGGATTGTCGCGTCCGGCCCGAGCAGTTCGATGGCGATCGATTTTGCTTGGCGGTATAGATAATCGCCGCCCCGTTTGCTGGTCGATTCGATCCAGGCGTCGGTCAGATTTGATTTGCTGGCGATCAGGTACCGCAATCGGGCCAGATCGGTTTGAGGCGATGGCGGAGCGATTTGTGGGTTGTCGCCGTAGTGCGAATCGAGCCACTGCTTTGCGGCGCCGAGCTGGTTAAGTTCGATCGCGACACGAACAGCCATCGCGCGTGTAGCGTCGCTCAGAGGTTGCCGCTGCGGTTCGGAGCGAACAGAAGCGGCCACCAGTGGTGCTAGCAAGCGTGCGGCTTCGTCCGGTTGGCCGATTCGCAAAAGAGCGTCGCTGCGCATCGCGACCAAATCGGATTGTGCTAACGGGTCGTCGCGAACCATTGCCAAAGCGTCGATCGCCGCTTGATTGGCTTCTGCTGCGGCGGCCAGGAAATCGTCTGAACTTGCAGGGAACAGTTCGCCTCGGGACAGCAATGCGCCGACAAGTTCGATCGCGATCGCATTTCTCAGCGACATCAGTTGATCGATTCGCGAAGGCTGCTCACGCCGTGCGAACCCTTGGGCAATCGACGCGACAACCTCATCTTGAAGGTCGCGCAGTCCGCCAGCCGACTTGATCAACGAGGCCAAAACTGCCAACCGTTTCGTGTCGTCGCCGGGTGCCGACTGAATCACCAAGCCGCGTCGCCGCGCCACTGCGGTATCGATTGCCAGACGTTGGAACCGCAGCCAGGGGGCGTATCGGTGATCGGGATAAGCGGCCAGGATCCGATCGATTGGCTCCAATGCTTCGGCGACCAGCGGTTGTTCGTCGGCAATTGGGGAACGCAGCAGAATCTCGACTCGTAACTTCGACAATACGATCGCCCACTTCGCGGCTTCGTCGTTCCCCGGCTCGGTCGCATCGAATTGCTGCTGAGCCAGCAAGGCTGCGGATGCAAATTGGCCTGACGCGACTCGCTGCTGAATCGTCACCGAGAGCTGAGCCGTCGGGTCGGCGGTGTCCTCGGTGATCGCATGGGGGGCGTGGCCTGCGCAAGCTGCTAGCATAACCAGCCAGTGCAGCCAACGGTGGAAAAGTCGTTGAGGACAGCGATTTAACGAGAACGGCATTCGATTTTGACAATGATGGGGGCGCTTACCATTTGGCTTTGATCGCGAGGACTTGGTTGTTGGATCATGGTGCCACCGAAGTCAAGCTTTTTCAGAATAAATCTTTTCAGATTGCTGGAAAGTTGTCGTTCAACACTTGCCAGCAACAGGCCGGTTCGTCATACTCTCGACCCGTTCCAGGACGTGAGCGTCTTGGGCCGCAGGAGTTTGACAGCTTACACACCCAGTATTCCCGCCGACGGTATCCATGTCACCACGACCGATGAACAATCGGAGCCGCGCTCGCAAGCGATCGCGAGTCCGTTCACGAACGAAGCGAAAAGACCCGATTTTTGTTGACGGTCATCGTCCGCGTCCGATGTACGTCGATTACAAGGACGTTGAATTGTTGACCAAGTTGGTCAATCGTCACGGAAAAATCGTCGGTCGACGCAAAAGCGGCTGCTCGGCTGTCAGCCAGCATGCTGTGACAGCAGCTGTCAAGCGAGCTCGTTTCATGGCTCTGATGCCGTTTGTCGGCGAGTAAAGATCTTTCAGTGGCGAAGTATACTTTGCCGTCGCTGGCTACCAGGCTGTGAAGAATTGAAGTGGCATAGGCTTCCAGCCTGTGTTCTGGCTGAAAGTTGGTCACAGCCCGGAAGCCTATGTCACTTAAATCAACAGCCTCTAAGCGGTTCGTCGATTTTTTTCTATTGCATTATGACGTTCATCCACAAGCGGCGCGTCGAGTTTCGTGATACCGACGCCGCTGGTATTGTGCATTTTTCGGTCTTCTTCCCAATGATGGAAGAGGCGGAACATGCGGCGCTGCGCCACGTCGGCTTGTCGGTGATGAGCCCAGACAATACTGAAGGTCATTTGACTTGGCCTCGCGTTTCGGCGTCTTGCGATTATGTGGCTGCGGCGCGATTCGAAGACCTGCTGGATATCTGTGTGACGGTCGCGAAGATCGGTACAACCAGCGTCACCTATTCGTTTCAGTTCAAGCGCGGCGATGAAACGTTAGCCAATGGAAAAATCACTGCGGTCTGCTGCATGTGGCAGCCTGGAAAGCCGCTGGCCAAGCAACCAATCCCGCCAGAAATTCGTGCGGCGATCGAGAGCCTGTAAATAAGACAGTGGCTAAGCATGCGGATATGCGACAGGTTTGTAGGAGATTGCTAGGTGAGGCGTCGCAAGCTCTTTTCCGTCCTGGGCCAGTGAATGGAGTGCGGCATCAAGAATGCCGCTGGTCAGCAACGTTCGCTCGACCGGATAAGTCGCTTTGCCGCTGTGAACCATCCGCTCAATCGCTTTGACCAGGTATGCAAAATGGGGATACCGTGGTTCGCTGCGTTCAT
>DNWZ01000578.1 GCA_003506095.1 Planctomycetaceae bacterium
CATGGTGCTTGATACATGGTGCTTGGTGCTTGGTGCGTATCCTGCTATTCGCATTCAATGCCTCAGTGATAATCGATGTTGATAAGCAGGTTCGTCTTTGGTAGTGGGATTCGCCAGAGTTCCTATCGCTTGGGAAATTCTGGCGAATCCCACTCCTTGCGCTGTCCCGTTCACACCGTACTGGGAACCATCCGCCGTCTTGGCGACAGCCGTGATTCTTGTCGTTTTTTCGATAGGCCCTTAATCCCCTTGCTGGATCAATCCCGTTGCAATTTCTTCACGCAGCGAAAAAAACAATTCTCTCAAAAGCTGTAAATCATCCTCTTTCAACGGTAGCGGTGAGTCGGCGTAAACCTGAATCGTCGATACGGGCAATCGAATCGTTTGCTGTTGGTCGTCTTTTTGACGTTCAAAGCCGAGCGACGCCAGCAGTTGCTTTGGCTGAAGCCGCGAGGCCGCGGCAAATCCACTCGCGTTAACCACGGCTGTTTCGGGAACATGAGCCCCCGTCCGGTCCATCGCCGAGAAGATCACAAATCCATAGCGTCCCGCCCGCTTGAGCATCAGTTCGGAATGCTTGTGCTGGGACGTTAGAACAACCGATGCTGAATCACTTGCGGCGATCGCATAAGTCGGTGTCGAATCCCAGCCAATGCCTGAATAACAGATATTCAAATTATGCCAATGGTTCCATGGTCGATCGATCGACACGATCGCCTGCAGTGGATTGCGATTGAACTGGTAAACAAAAGAGTTCTCGGCCCACATCGCACTGCCATCTCGCTTCATGTGGCTGAACGACTGTTTCATAAATCCGGCATATTGACCGCTAAAGTCGCTCTCCAGCGGATCAGCGATTGAGCTCACGCGTTGCGATGGAAACGCCATGGCCGCTGTCTGACGCACCCAACCGGTTCGCAGCGCAACGAGCAGGGCGACCGAGAGCGCGACGAATACCAGCGCTTGCCGTATTCGAAAAACGGGAAACGTCGGCGACGAAAATGGCTCTGGCAAACTCGTCTCCAATGGTTCGCTCGTGGCATCAACCATCCAGTGGACACTGATCCAACGCGACAAAGCGGTGTCGGTACTGGCGACCATCCCCAAAATGAATCCGAATACCGCCAAGCCGAGCAATTCATGGCCCCATCCGGCCGCGAGCCAGGGAAACGAACCGGCCAGCGCAACGACGATCGCAATGCGAAGCGAATTCCCGACCAGCACCCACACGACAGTCTGAGATAAATTGATTGCGATTCGCCACGGGCGATGACGCATCCAAACGCCATGCATTGCCACAACGGCCATCGATGAAAACAGCGATCGAATCCCGCTGCACGCCTCCTCGGTCATGAACTTTTTCTGAGGCGTCTCGATGATGACACCTTGGCGAAAGTGAATCACGCCCGAGCCGTCCAGCAACCGGCTGGCAAGTTCACTGGCCAAAACCTGCATCTTGACGATCAATGCCTGGTCCAACATCAGCGGCAGTGGCACGGCAAAGGCCAGCAACCAGAGGACGCCTGCGGCACGACGCAATCCTCCCCACCCATAGATGCTGTAGATGCCGCTTGCGACGGCAAGAATCGTCGCTAAAAAACCAATCAGACCGCTGTAGGTGATGTTCGCAAACGCGATCATTGCGGCGACCACCAACCACAACAGAAACATCGTCCTCGCATTTGGCATCCAACGTGATTGGACGATCTCGTCTTTTCGCGACCAGAGCAACCAAGCGGCAACGACCAAGACGAACACAAAGAACTGATAGTGACCAGCGCCCCACATTCGCGTCGCATAAGGAGGCCAAAGAAAGGCGAGTCCCGCAGCTGACAGCGACGCAAGTCCGATCCAACGTTTGCGATCCGGAGTCATGCGTATCGAACCATTTATCTAAGCAATATGATCGTAAGGATTAACATTCAGCCGGGGTTGTTTTACTCATCCGACCAACGTCGGTACACCAGCGCGCGTTGGTGTCCAGCCTTCAGGCTGCACCGGCGGTAATCATAGTAATCTAACCCAGCCGACTAAAGTCGGTACACNNCTAAAGTCGGTACACCAGCACATACTCATCCGACTAAAGTCGGTACACCAGCGCATACCAAAGAGGATAAACAAATTTTATCCGTGCAACGCGACACTCTTCAGCCTGTTCTTTTTCGAACGCTTCGCAGCGAATCCGCCTATCCCAGCCAAAGCGACCATCACAAACGAAGCCGGCTCTGGAACAGCCGTGACGGAAAAGTTATCGATCATGATTCGTTCCGTCGTTCCGGCGGATACGAAACGAACGGCAAATTGATCGGACCGCAAAACCGGCGTAACGAAATCAAACGAAAACGTTTTCCACGCAGACGAGTTATCAAAAGCAGCATTATTAAGCGTGATGAGAGGATTGAAGCTATCACCGCTGTCGTCGGTGTATTCGACAACAAAATTCGGGCTAGGGGAACTATCCCAACGTCTCGCATCAAACGATAGCCTTGCGATTTGATTGACGTTCGGATCAATCGTTGTGTACGTGGCGGTCCATGAAACACCAACTGCGTCCCGCAATCGCCAACTATGGGTTCCCAACGCACCTGCGACTGTGTCTTGGAGCGTGGTTGTATTACGTAACGCTGCGCCGCCAGTGAATGTGAATCCCTGGTCAACATATTGATGATTCAACGCGTAACTGCTGATAACACTGCTGCCCGCAGTCCAATTCGAAGGATTATCAAAATCGACCGTGATCATGCCCGCAAACGCCACTGGGCCGGCCGTTGGGATGCAGGCCAACAGCAGCGATATCGCAAATGCGAAACGAATCATCATTTGATCATCCAGAGCGTGCCAACGGCCGGATCGCACGCCAGTTTTTCGACCTGGCGAACTAGCCACCGATTGAAGACCTCCACCATCAGGGCTAGGTAAAAATACTCGTGCCTAATTTGGTGCGACCGGCAGCTCGGATCAAATCAATTCTCAGAGAAAACCACCTGGGGGGCAAAGGCTGCCGCTAAAACCGCCCTTGGGTGGCAAGATGGCCCACCGCCCCATCCTCCCCTTCGGTGGTTGTGCCCGGAATAGTCTTCTAGCCAGTAAAAGTCGGCCAGGAAAAACACCCAAGCCAGGAAAACCGCAGGCTTCAAGCCTGTGGTTTTTTATTCCAGGTNNACCCAAGCCAGGGAAACCACCGGCTTCGAGCCTGTGGTTTTTAATCCTGGGAAACGACAGGCTGGAAGCCTACGCCACGCTGTTTCTCCACAGCCGGGATTTGTTCGTAAGCAATGCTTCCGAACAACCAACCAATCAAACCCCTATTTTTTTGGTCGGTTTCTTAGGCGTTTTCTCAGCAGCCTTACGAAGCTCTTCCTTGTCATTGTAGTAAGCGTCGTACTGGCCATAGGAATAGCTGCCATAGGAATAGCCATAACCATACTGATAGACGCGTCCGCTGTTCTGATGACCGTCCGCATCCGCGTATTTACCATAGGCCCTGGCGGCTCGGCTGCCGACACCGTTGACAACGACACCGATCACATTTGCCTCCAAAGTTTCGAGCATTCGCGATGCTCGTGCGGCAGCGGGCTTGGCATTCTTTTTCAAACGTACCACCAACAACACGCCGTCGACTCGTGAGGCTAACGTGCTGGGGTCAGTAACAGCCAGTAGAGGCGGCGAATCGATGATCACCAAATCGAACA
>DNWZ01000577.1 GCA_003506095.1 Planctomycetaceae bacterium
CGCACCACCGATGCCCACTGGCGACTGGGAAACGGCGGTCCGCTCCATACCGCGCCGTGATGGGGATCTTCCAAAATCGTATACCACGCTGCGGATTGCTCCGATCCTAGTGAACCGAGGCTCAGACCTTGCAGATACAACTTCGGGCGGTCATCACGGGGCAATGTTTTCCAATAACCATAAACCTCTTCAAACAAGTAGCGAGCCGATTCAATCGACCGTTCGGGGTCGATCAAAATCGTGATCCAACTCGGCAGATAAGAATATTGAGTACTGACAATCGCGGTATCACCACGATGCAAATACTCGATCGAATCGACCGCGCCAGGATCGAGCCAACCGGTTCCCGTCGGCGTCGCCACAACCAACACCGAGCGTTCGAAACCGCCGACGCGTATCAATTCCTCTAATGCCAATCTTGCCTGTTCGCGTTTGGTTTCCGCCGATCGCATCCCCGCATAAACGCGAATCGGCCGCATCGTTTCTGTCTGCCAGAAATCCGCGATATCATTTTTGGATGGCCCTAATGCAATAAAATCTTTGCCTCGCCGACCGATCGAATCCCAAGGGATCAAAGATTCTTCACTGCCACAAATCAGCGGGTCGAGCGGTTGCTCGACCCCCTGGTCAACCAACGCATCGGCTTGCAAGAAAAACGCATCGGCCGCGTTCAGCAAACCTCGTGCGATCACGCCATTTCCCACAAACACAATCATCAATGCAACCAAGATCACACTGATGGTGTACGCCACACGTGGAGGCAAGAATCGCTTCAACCGAGCGGCGACTAAAGAACAGGCCGCACCGACCAGGCGGGCCATTGCTACCAAGATCGCACCAAATAGGATCGCGATCGCGGCGGTGGTGGTCGGATAGACGCTCGCCAACGGCGGCATCTCCATCAACTCACGCAACGAGTTTTGCCAATAGGTCATCCGATACAAGAACAACACAAAAATGATCGCTACGGCAACCGTAATCACCCACTTCAATCTCGTTTGATTTGAAGGCGAAGGCTCGGGGATTTGAAAAAACTCATAAACCCTCAACAAACCAACACCGATGCCATATCCCACCGCAATCGCCAAACCAGACAATAACCCTTGGAAGGTAAAATTGCGTGGAAGCAACGAGGGGGTAACCGACGCGGAGAAGAAAAGGGTGGCAAAGACCAGACCAACGAATGAGAACGATGCGACATACCGCAACAGCCATTTTTTAAGTCGCACGAAACAGACTCCCCAGTGCAAACGATCACACGTTGAATTGCAAAACGCCGCAATTGTGCACCAAACACAGGTCACTTGGTAGCCAAGGTCACTTCAGAGCCAACGATGCGGTCCTGTCGCGGCCACTCAAACCAACGTGCAGAAAAAGTGCTTCCTGTCAGTGCGAACGAACGTCTCGACGCCCCTCTTGCGGATCGCCCGCTAGTGGCGATGACACCCTTTCAGTCGCAACATGATTGACCAGCGACCAAAAAATGTGAAATCCATTCGCTTACAAGCCGTTGTTCTAGCGTGGCACAGCGATTGCGTCCCGGTCCTATCGGATCAAGCGGATTCGATGTTTCCGGTGTTGTGACCGAACCGTCCGCGCAACTTTCGAAATATTCACTGACACGGAGAATGACAATGCTTTCCTGGGCACTCACCTTTTTCATCTTAGCCATCATCGCTGGGATCTTCGGTTTTGGAGGGATCGCATCGGGCGCTGCCGGTATCGCACAATTCCTCTTTTTCCTATTCATCGTTCTGCTGGTCATCAGCCTGCTGACTGGGCGGTTTCGCCGCGACCCGATGGTTTGACATCAGGCCGCCTTCAAACGGCCAGCCCCCTTTCCAAATAGCTTCTCAGCGTTTGGGCAGGTGACTCGAGATCGCGAATTCACTCTTGCTGCTGCCTGAAAGCCACCACGCGGCAGGGTGGTAGTGTAGAATGTCAACCGGCGACGGTCGCGAAGCATTCACCCCCATCGAAAAGAGAGTTGGCTTTGAAAGGTTCTGGTGGTACCGAAGNNTCGGCGTCGTCATGGCACTCGCCGCAGTCTACATCTTCTTTGATTCGATTCGTGTCTCGACCGGCCATGCCGGTGCCATCTCGGGAATGATCGGAGGCGGGGGCAAGGGCCGATTGATCGAAACCACGTCGATGGGGATCGTCTTTATACCGTTCTTCGCTGGCGTGTTTTCTCTCTTCGTCAACGCTCGCCAAAAATGGGCGTGGGTGTTGACTTACGCAGGCATCGCAATCTTAGCGATCGAAGTGCTCAGCCGAGTACGTTTTGTCATCGACACCAAATTGACACACTTCCTAGCGATGCTGGTTCTCTTCGCCGCTGGTTGCGCAATGATGTTCCGCAGTTATCGCGAAACGTCGAAGAAAAACGCGTAATGCAGGACCGGACAAGTATTTCCCGCTCAGGGTCGTCGATGGCTCTGAAATGCCCACAGTCCCGCCCAATACGGAAGGTTTTTTTTAACTTTAAAGCGATTTAGGTTTACGGACCTACCTGAGCTTACACCTCCCGTTGCGATGCTCAGGCAACGGGCCAGAGAGGCCAGGTGCTGATCCTGGGGATTCACTATCCCGACAGATCACGCACGGGAACGGCACCGATTTCTTACCCTCCAAGGACTAGATGCAAAATCTCGCCACGTTTTAAATATATGCAATCCGCGTAGGCGAATTTGTCATTCTCTTTTTTAGGATGGGTCATTACTTCGACGCAACCATCAACCAGGTTGATCAGCCAAT
>DNWZ01000599.1:0-591 GCA_003506095.1 Planctomycetaceae bacterium
AGCCGTAATCATTGTTTGCACCATCGCCCCATGATACACAAGCAACTCGCTTTAAAACGTCCGCTCATTCGCCCGACCGCAGTATTTGGTACATTTCGGCAACGGCAAATAATGGATCGCATTTCGGGATGGATTGTACTAACATTCCCACCACCATGATTTCGGCCCGAGATAACCGCTGTACTATCGTCGCTATCGCCTCCTCGACCGCTCCGGCCGTCCGCGGGATCGTGCGAATCGCCGGTGACGATTCGCTGCGGATCCTCGCGGCGATGATGCCGACCGCTCAATCGGGAGCGAACTACCAAGCTCAACATGCTGCGCTGGCCGCACTGCGACGGCCAGCTCGAATCGACCTGACGCTTGACCTTGGCGATCCGCTTGGCAGAATCGATGTCGTCGCGCTCGTTTGGCCGACTGCGAAAAGCTATACCGGGCTGCCGAGCGTCGAGATTCACACGTTCGGGTCAGCTCCGATTTTGGAATCGATCGTCGAGGCGGCGACACGCGTTGGGGCGCGGCCGGCGGGGCCGGGCGAGTTTACGATGCGAGCGTTTTTGGCCGGACGGTTGGATTTGCCGCAAGCCGAAG
>DNWZ01000599.1:627-4623 GCA_003506095.1 Planctomycetaceae bacterium
ATGTGTCGGAGCCGCTGAAGCAGGTTCGCAACGATTTGCTCGATCTGCTGGCCGACATCGAAGCGGGGCTCGATTTTGTCGAAGAAGACATCAGTTTTATCGACGATGCGGCGATTCGGCGGCGTTTGACGGCGGCTGGTGTAGTGGTCCAGCGGACTCGCCAGCAGATGGCGACGCGGCATCGCAGCACTGCGGCGGTCGACATCGTTTTGCGAGGGGCACCTAACGCTGGCAAAAGCAGTCTGCTGAACGCCTTGGCCGGTCGACCGGTGGCGTTGGTCAGCGACGTGGCCGGCACGACTCGAGACGTCGTTTGGGTCGAAACGTCGATCAATGGCCAACCGGTACGGATGCTCGATACCGCAGGGGTCGAAGATGTCGATGATGAAATTTCGCGACAAAGCCAGCAAGCGGCCAGCGACAGCCAACGGACGGCGATGCTAGCTCTGTGGTGCGTCGATCATCTGGCGATTGGCGACGACCAAACGGCTGGGCAATCGGCTGAGATGACTTTAGCGGTCGATCCGATCAGCACGATTCATGTGGCGACGCAGTGCGATCGGAAAATCGGCCTGCCGTTTCGCGAAGATGCCGAATCTCGCTTGCAATCGCTTCGCCATCGTGGTTGGATCACCACCAGCGCCGCCACGGGGGCGGGGCTGGACGAGTTGCGAGAGCGGATCGCGGAATTGCTGCTCCAGCAGACTCAATCGGCCGAAATGGGCGTGTCGGCGACGGCGATCCGGTGTGCAGACTCGCTGCGGCGGTCATCCGACGCGTTGCAATCGGCGCTGTCGATGTTGGACGACCAGACGGGTCACGAATGGGTCGCTGGTGAGATAAGATTCGCTTTATCGGGGATTGCCGAAGTGACCGGTGAAATCTACACCGACGACATCCTTGACCGGGTTTTTTCGCGGTTTTGTATCGGCAAGTGATTTTGTCGACCCGAAACTTGCTGGCGGCTGCCGGGTTTATTCCACCAGCATTCGCGTTAGTCTGCGGCGAAAAGCCTAAACTGCAACTTGGTGAACTGTCGCCCCGAACCGATCGATTGGAAGTCGTCTTGTCTGTCAGCCCGTCAACCGCGATGCGATACCAACAGTCTGACCCAGATGTCAGGCTGATGATGCGCGTGCGCGATGACGATGCCGGTGCATTCGAGGAACTGGTGCGCAGGTACCAGGCGCGATTGGTCCGTTTGTTCCATCACATTGGGCCCAGTGGCGAAGTCGCCGAAGATTTGACTCAGGAGGTTTTTCTGCGGATTTATAGATCGCGTGGGAAGTATGAACCGGGTGCAAAGTTTTCGACTTGGGTATTCACGATCGCTGGCAATGTGGCTCGCAACGCTGCTCGCAGCCACGGTCGGCGTCGCGAAGTGACCGAAGCGGATACGAAGCAAGCCGCCGGTGATTCGGGGCCTCAGATGTTAGCCGGGATCGCGATGGAACAAAGTTCGCTGATGCCCGCTCGCGTTGTCGAAGGCGAAGAACGGGCGCGGATGGTTCGCGAGGCGGTCGAAAAGTTGGGCGAACGGCAACGGATGGCCTTGATGTTGTCACGATTTGAAAACCTCAGTTATGTGGAAATCGCCGAAGCGATGGGGCTGAGTTCAAAAGCCGTTAAGTCGTTGTTAAGTCGTGCTCGAGTCAACCTGAAAGAAGCGTTGGCAGACTATATTGAACCGGTCGAAGGCGAAGGCGATGAACCAGAAGAATAACAATCCGCCGACGAACAGCGCTCGTCCGACCAGCCTATTGGATGATGATTCGCCGATCGACGAGCTCGATGAGTTGCTGGTCGCGTACTTAGACGGCGAACTGCCACCGGAAGAACGGAGCGTATTGGAAACGCGACTGGGGCGTGATTCATCGTTGCGTAAACGCCTGCGAACGTTGCAGCACGGTTGGGACATGCTTGACGAATTGCCGATGGCAACCCCCAGCGCCGTGTTATTAGAATCGACAATTCGGATGGCCGCGATGGAAGCGAGCCAAGGGAAACCGTCCACTGCCGCCAGCCGGGCAAGTAATTGGTTAAGATCAAAAAACTTATGGGTTGCCTTGGTCACGGTCCTTTGTTTGGGTGTCGGCGTTGCCGGGGCAAGGGTTCGCGAGCGCCAGCAATTCCGATCGCAACTGTCACAATTGCCCACGGCGATGCACGTTGACGCCTATTTGAATGCGAACGACATTGATCTGATGCGGCGATTGATGCAATCGCCACAATGGATGAAAACGGTTGAAATCGCCGAACGTTTTGGTGAATGGGATTTTTCGTTGCATCAAAAGATTGATGAAGCCAGCGTTTCGCAACGCAATCAGTTGCTGCAAGAATTGCCGATCGAACATCAACAAATCGTGATGCAGTCTTGGCAAAGATTTGAAAAGTTAGAACCGGCAACAAAATCATCAATATTGGAAACCGCTCAGCGCGTTAGCGATCAATCCGATTCTGCCGATGTACTGGCCACCATGGACCGTTTCGCACGTTGGCGTGAAACGCTGGCCCCGGCACAGCGTGATCAAATCGCAAGCGGTGAGGTAGACGTTCGCGTTATAGCGATCAATGAATTGTTGCCACTTACCACGCGCCAGTGGACTCAGCAAACGTCGCGTCTGTTGACCGATGAAGACGTGGAAACGATCTATCAAGTTGTTCGTCAAATCGCAAGATTGAGAATCGAACAGTTAAATTTCACAGATGCGCCGGCCGCGGCGATGGGGCTAAAGTCTTTCGGATCGAAGGACCAGAAGATGGACCCAAGAATGGAAGCATTCTTCTTGCGGCGGATGTTCGACCCCAGCGATCCAATGCCACCGCCTCGACCAGAGGATGAATTGTCATTCAATGCGTCTGGAAACCCAAATGCCCGTCCACCGGCAGGTGCGCCGCCCGCAGGGACTCCGCCTGGCGCAGACTTGCCACGTCGCCCCGGTCCGCCGATGGGATTTGATTTCATGGCTCCCGCATTCGGAGCGATCCGTCCGTTGCTGGAACAGTTGCGCGGCCCCTTGCATGACGATGAATTGTGGATGATCCAATCAGTACTGGGCGACGAGTTAAACGAGTTTTTAAGTGCCGCATCGGGAATCGAATCCTTGCGAGAAGAGTTGCTGAGAAGTTGGACAGACGAAACGCTGCGACGGATCGAATCCAATCGCAGCGGCAAGACAGTCAGCGAACGCTATGAACTGATCGAACCGGCACGCCGTGACGCTCTCGATCTCTTGCCACCTGATAAGATTCTCGAATCGCTCAGGTACGAAGACCGACGTCGGCGGCCATAGCCACAGTTCGCGTCTAGGATCTGAAGAAATGGTGTGGCATAGGCTCGCTGGGGATGCACCGAAACGGTGCAGCTCGCATCGCCGTTTCGATGCGGTTATACTGTTTGCCTAACCCACTCATCTAACCCCCACCTGAACCGCGAGCCAATGTCGATGACCTGGATCAAAGCTTTCTCACCTATTCTCTTGTTGATGGTTGCGGCCGCTTGCTTCGCGCCGGCTGCTGCTCGGGCTGATGACAAACCCGCTGCCGCCGGAAAAGCCAAGCGTCCGAACATTGTGTTCATTTTCTCAGACGACCACGCGCTTCAAGCGATGGGTTCGTATGGATCGAAGGTCAATCAGACCCCCCAGCTCGATCGACTCGCTCGCGAAGGGATGGTCTTCGATCGGTCGTACTGTGCCAATTCGATTTGCGGTCCGTCGCGAGCTTGCATTCTGACGGGCAAACACAGCCACTTGAACGGCTTTATGCGAAACGGTGATCGCTTTGACGGTTCACAAACAACTTTCGCAAAACTGTTGCAGGCGTCCGGTTATCAAACGGCTATGATCGGCAAGTGGCACTTAGAAACCGATCCGACCGGATTCGATTATTGGGAAGTTTTGCCTGGCCAAGGGCATTACTATAACCCGGATTTCATCCAAATGGATGGAAAGAAAAAACGTTATGAAGGGTACTGCACCGACCTGATCACCGACT
>DNWZ01000024.1 GCA_003506095.1 Planctomycetaceae bacterium
TCGGCTTTTTTCGTTGATTTTTATAGGGTTTTTAGCGTTTCCAGTCTCGGCCCGTAGCAATCAGAGAGCGCTCTCATTTCGGCCAAAAATCGCATTTCCGAGACCGGACCGAACAATTTCGTCTACAACTCTCAAATTCTCTGTTTTACAGAGAAGTCATATTTAACAGCCCAGATTGCCATTTGCGGTTAAATCCGAGTACTCATTTCGCCCCAATTGCTGGTATCTACGCCTCTGGATTTGGTTGAAAAAATCCGGCAGTTGGTCACTTGGTGAGTAGCTGTTTCTCTCGACTTCATCGCTCAAGAGCCCCTCGCCCTGCGGCCAGAAATAGGCTGGCAGCTGGGCGACTTGAAGGAGATTGCTCGTTATCGCGTGCTCGGAACAGGCGGAAGCTCGAAAAGTTGGCGATCAATGACGAGTTGAAGCGCGGCGGCAAAAAATCCAAGCCTGAATATTCGTTCGCTGTTGAAATCCACCAAAGGCCGGTCTGCTGACCGAATTGGCGAAAGAAGCGGCAATGGCTCGCGAAATGATTGACTGCGAGACGTCCCCTTGGAAGATGGATGTCGCCGACAGACTTGGTTTTAACACTAGAACTCACAACATGAATCAGCGAGCGGAGAAGCTAGGGTTTCTTGCACTGTTGCCGGTCACGGGACGGCAGCTAATCGAATGGAAATATTGGGTTTCAGCGCTAATTAACGTAACGATCGCGTCACTGAGTACGCGGGAATAAAACTCTATTGCTGAGCTACTCCACACGCGTTTCTTCCGCAAGAGATTGCTGTCACGCCATCTGCGATTCAGCGATGAGATCGTCATCGACGGTCACTAATTCAGCTAGCTTGGTCGCGATTTCATCCAGTGTTTCTTCGGAGGCATCCAAGCCACTTCGAGAGCCAAGAAGCGGACTCACGTCGCGAAGAGCATCGTAAGTCGTGTTATGAACAATGGGAACAAGAAGGTCACGAGCCAGCAGCGCCGATAGTTCTTTTTCTGCAATGCCTGCGCCGTCGATGCGCCGCAAAAACGATGGCGTGACAAGGACGATACCGACTCGAGATTTCGCAAGGCCCTTATCGATCTCGCGAAGCAACGTTGAGCCAAGGACGACGTCCTTTTCACTGAACCAGACGGAAACGCCAAGAGCTTCAAGTCGATCATGAAGGTCTTTAGCAACGCCTTTCCGATCATCCCAAGCATGACAAAGAAAGACGTCTCGAAGGTCGGGCATCGATGCACGTTCTTCAACTCTTTCACGAATAGGGGTTAGTGCTTGCACTTGAGAAGACGTGTAAAGCACTGAGGAACCTGAGCGTGACCATCGTGGCCGCCTACCGCTAGCAGATCGAACACTAACGCCCCGACTGCCAATGTTCGAACTGTAGCTTCCTGAGCCGCCTGACGTTGAGAAGGACTGCGCATACGACGAATGCGAACCGTAGCCGCGAGAACGTCCTCTACATGCAGGGCAATTTTCTGCCGCAGCAGTCGTGCGATGGCCATTCACCGGGGCCGTACATCTAGCCATAGTATCACTCTCCGTTTCATGGATATTAGAAACCGGCTGCCATAGTGACACGCACGGCTTGACTAACATGCGTGCTAGCAATTACTATGCCAGCATGCATACTCCAATACGAAGAATGAACCAATGCAAACGAACAAGGGACAAAACATACTAGAACGACGTATAAGCCGACCCTTAAGAGTTGTCTGGATTTTCGCGACCCCTGCCAACCGCCTAACGGACATCAACGACCAGACCGTAACGCTATTAGTCCCGGGATTCTACTGTCGTGCTCATTCCGTCTTTTCAGCGATCGCTTCAAGTTCGTTGTCGCTGTAGGATGCTAGCCTGCGAAACAACTCAGGTTTCTCGAAGATTCGATCTGCTATGCGCTTTGGGACGTGGTGGGCGAGCAGCAATAGTTCCTCCTCGTCTGCCTCCAGGACGTCTGCAAGGCGGTGGATCAGCGACTCCGATGCGGTGCCCTCGAAGTCAAGTTTGTCGTTTTCGACTTTGCTCAGATACGAAAACCCAACGCCTACCAACGGTGCGAGGTGCCGGAGGGAGTATCCTTTTGCCTTGCGGAGTTCACGAATTCGGTCGCCGAACTTGTTCATCTTCATTCCCTGCTTGTTCCAGTGAGGCTAGCATTGTACGATTGTAGCAGCTTGCAGGCAACATGTGGCCATGCTTGGAGGTCATTTCTCACAATCACCCAATTGATNNAAGAAGCAGTCAGTAAGCTGGTCGAGGAGCCGTTTGATGCGGCTGAGTTCTCGTACACGTTCTTGGAAGCGTTTGGCAACAAAACGGCTACGCTTCAGCGACTGCGCAGCGTCGGCAAGAACTCGACGAACAAGACGGATGTGGAGGGCGAAGGAATTCAAGCCGTACTTCAGCGGAACAACATTCACGTTGCCACGTGCACTACTGGTGGCCCAGATGCCGTAGCAGGCCTTCTGAAACGGCTTGTGGATAGTCCTGCATCAAGCAAACACAAAGCGAAGTTCGCGTTCGCAACCGATGGTAACACGGTTCACGCTGAGTGCCTGAATTCGGAAGAGCCGCCCTTGGTATGCGAGTTCAAGGAGCTGGCCGACCACTTTGGTTACTTCCTGGAGCTTGCTGGGATCTCGACCGTTCGGCAGATCCGTGAGAATGCCTTCGATATCAAGGCGACTGGGCGACTGAATCGCTTATACGTCGAACTGCTACGCAACAATCCGGACTGGGACGGGGACGAGCGGCGGGAAGAGCTCAACCATTTCTTCGCGAGATTGATCTTCTGCTTCTTCGCGGAAGATACTGGGATATTCAACGGGAACGCGCTCTTCACCGAGACCGTTCGTCAGATGAGCGATCCGAGCGGCGAGAACACGGACTTTGTTCTTGCCGAGGTCTTCCGCGCTATGGATGTACCGACGAAGGCACGCGACGCGGCCAAGCTGCGTCCATGGGCAGGCCAGTTCCCGTACGTCAACGGAG
>DNWZ01000074.1 GCA_003506095.1 Planctomycetaceae bacterium
CAGGTCTATGTCAACGGTCGCCAGATCGGTGTGTTGGGGACGTTTCCGCCGGAGTTTCGCAGCGGCTTGGGGCAATCGCACCGTTTGACCCTTCCGGCCGATTTGCTGCTTCCCGGCGAACCCAATGTGGTCGCGATTCGGGTTTATCACTATCACGGACGACTCGGCTTTAACGTCGCCGCCCCCGTGTTGTTCGGCCCCGACGCCGCGATCCGCATGCAGGGTGCTTGGCAAGCGTTCGCTGGCGATAACGAATCGCTGGCCAAACTGTCGGCGCGGTTCGAGATTGACCAATCACAGTGGTTCAAAACGAAATCGACGATCGAAGAAGCGGAACAGGACTTGAAACGGCTTGCCGACGATGCGGGACCGCTCGCCCCTTTAGAAGCTCACCAGCGTTTACGAACTGCCGACGGCCTGGCCATTGATTTGGTTTTGTCTGACCCGGTGATTGGTCAACCGTTGTCGATGAAGTGGGACCATCGCGGCCGGTTGTGGTTGGTCGAGTATCTGCAGTATCCCGATCCGGCCGGCTTGACCGCGGTCAGTCGCGATCAGTTTTTGCGGACCGTTTGGGATCGCTCGCCCCAACCGCCGCCGAACCATTTTCGCGGTGCCGATCGAGTCAGTGTGCATGAAGACACCGACGGCGATGGCGTTTACGATTCGCATCATGTGTTTGTCGATGGGCTGAGCCTGGCGACGTCAATCGCATTGGCACGCGATGGCGTTTGGGTGCTCAATCCGCCTCACTTGTTGTTCTATCCCGATCGAGACGGCGACGGCGTTGCGGACGGTGATCCCGAAGTTCACTTAGAAGGTTTCGGGCTAGAAGATTCGCATTCGGTAGTGAACAGTTTACGATTCGGTCCTGACGGTTGGCTGTATGCGACTCAGGGCAGCACGGTCAGCGGTGAAGTGCGGCGTTATGGCAGTGGCGAACAGCCCAAAAGATCCGTTGGGCAATTGGTTTGGCGATACCATCCGGCGTCCGCGACTTATGAGGTTTTTTCAGAAGGTGGCGGCAACTCGTTTGGCGTGGAAATTGATTCACAGGGACGCGTGTTTTCCGGACACAATGGCGGTGATACTCGCGGATTTCATTATCTGCCCGGTGCTTACTTTCGAAAAGGTTTTGGCAAACATGGTGAATTGTCAAATCCTTATGCTTTCGGATTCTTTGAAGCGATGGGGCACCACCGCGCCGAGCGATTTACTCACACCTTCGTGATCCAAGAAAGCGAGTCGCTTCCTGCGTCGATGCGTGGCCATTTGTTCGGCGTCGAACCGCTGCAGGGACGCGTGATGATGAGCAAGATGGAGCGTGACGGCAGCACGTTCAAAACGACCGACGTCGGGCATGCGATTTGGAGCGACGGGGATACTTGGTTCCGTCCGGTCGATATTCAAGAAGGCCCCGATGGCGCGCTTTATGTCGCCGACTTTTATGAACAACGGATCGACCACGCGTCGCACGCCCAAGGTCGTATCCATCGCGAAAGCGGCCGGATCTATCGACTGCGGGCCGCTGATGCCGCTGTCGCCATCGATCTGCCATCGGCCACCGATGTCGACGCCTGGATCGATCGGCTCGACTCGCCGATCCGTTGGCAACGGCAAACCGCGGTTCGCCGGATCGTCGACCTGTCCAGCGGATCACCCAATGTCGATTCAACCACGGCAAAACTGGTTCGGATAGTTGGTCGCGAGAATGCGTCGTCTGAGAACGCAAAGCTAGGTGCAGTCTGGGCGCTTGCCCAAATGGGGCGAATCGACGAATCGGCTGCGTGCCAATGGTTCGATCACGATCAAGCGTCGATTCGATTGTGGGCGGTTCGCCTGATCGGCCAATCGCCGCGTTTGGAAGCGTCGACAGCGACCAAGCTGGCTGCGGTCGCTGGTAAAGAACCCGACGAAGAAGTCCGTTCACAGTTGGCGGCAACGGCCCGGAAACTGCCCGCTTCGCAAGCCTTGCCGATCATCCAGGCGTTGATCATGCACCCGGGGGCGGCCGCCGACAATCGTTTGCCGCTGATGCTGTGGTGGGCGATCGAATCGCAGATCACCGCCGATGCCGAAGCGGCAGTCCGGTGGTGGGCCAGCGATTCACAGCGATGGAACGTGGCGGTGGTGCGAAATGAATTGGCACAGCGGATGATGCGAAGGTTTGCGGCTGCGGGCACGCGGCGCGACCTGTTGGTCTGTGCGACGCTGTTGCAGGCGGCACCGGATAAAGCGGCCGCGGAGATCCTGCTGGGCGGATTCGAAGCGGCTTATCGCGGCAGGTCGCTGGCCAGTTTGCCTGACGAATTGGTCGACGCGATGGCTGCGACGGGCGGCGGATCGTTGCCGTTGAAGGTGCGGCGCGGCGATGCCGGGGCGATTCAGGAAGTGCTGGCGATCGTTGCTGACGCCAAGCAAAAGGCTGAACTGCGCAGCCAGTACATTCAAATGTTGGGCGACGTGCGTCCTGACGCAGCCGCACAGCCTCTGTTGAAAATCGCGACCAGCGGCGGTGAAGCGGAATCGATACGCGTCGCCGCGTTGGTTGCGCTGCAAGGCTACGACGCACCCGAAATCGCGACCGATGTGCTAGCGGCGCTCGGCGGTTTTGCGTCGGATCGGGCGAAAGAAGCGGCGCTGACGCTGGTCGCCAGTCGGCCGACATGGACCCATCAATTGCTCGATCAAATCGCTGCGGAAAAGGTCTCGCCGCAGTCGGTTCCCGATGTCGTCGTTCGCAAGATTCATCTGCATCGGGACGAAGCGATTCGTGCCGCGGTCGAGAAGTACTGGGGCAGCATTGCTGGGGCGACGACCGCCGAAATGGAGGCCGACATCGATCGCTATCGCAACGTCGTTGGATCGGCGATCGGCAATCCGCGAGTCGGCAAAAAACTGTTCACCACACATTGCGGAACGTGCCATCAACTGTTCGGCGAAGGCGGTCAAGCCGGTCCGGATCTGACCAGTTACCAGCGGCAAGATGTTCGCGGCATGGTCGCGCACATCGTCAACCCGAGTCTCGAAATCCGCGAAGGCTTTGAAAACTACTTGC
>DNWZ01000609.1 GCA_003506095.1 Planctomycetaceae bacterium
ATCACAAAGTTTGCGTTTCTGAATCCGCTACAGGGTTTAGAAGCAGAACACTTTGATGATGTGATGCGACGAGTTGGCGATATTTATGGTAACGAAGCCTACCTGGATGACAGCCAGTATCGTCAAGAACTACTGAGCGGCCGCATTGACGAACGCGATCTGCGAGAAGTGTTAGCCGAAGATCTTGGTGGGCGTGCGGATGAACCCGTTGCAGGCCTGACGCCGCGTCTGGAATTGCGACTGGCGATGCTGATCTATCCGCTTCATTTTGGTCAACGTCGCGAACTCGATTGGGTGCTCGCCGAAACCGATGCAATCAAACGTTTTCGACCTGAGGTCTCTCCAGAGATCAAACGGGCCGTAATGGATGATGTTAAAGATGGAGAACCGCTATCCGACGGCGACCGCGAAGCGAACTATCTGCTGAGACTGTGGCACGTCATTCAAGAAGGTGTTGATTCGGCAGAACTGACGTTTCCTGCAATGGCTACGACACGCGATCATGCAAGCCATCGCATTGCCGAGTTTCGCGCCGCAATGATCGATAGGCGTGTTGATGAATTGATGTTTCGTTTCACCTCAGCATATTTGGATCAAGGGTATGCGCCGAATCCTTTGCCAGGTGCCGGACTCGGTTTTTGGGCAAGCTTTTGCAAGCTGTTTGGAGTGCGTTCTCGGCTGGCACCACGCTGGCGTCGATCGCTGGCAAGCGAAATCGAAAGCATTCAGCGAGACGGTTTATCGTCGCTGGAAGTGATAGCCCAATCGCTCGATCGCATGTCGATCGCACCCAATGATGTGGATAGTTATCTCACAGCGATATTGTTGTCGATCCGCGGTTTTGCGGGCATGATTTGGCAAACCGAAACGCGTCCTGATTTGTTTAAGAAGTCGTCGCCACCAGGAACATTGGTCGAATTTGTTGCCGTTCGAATCTTATTGTTGCGGCTTGCCAGCGATCTGCCATACGAAGAAGATTCCGATACGTCGAGCCTGATCTCATCAGGCTCTGCGCGAGTCGCTTTGTTGCAGGCAGACCCTGAACAATTGGCTTTCTTGCTCTTTGAAATCGCCCAAATCCTTCAGTGGACACCGAAACAATTAGCTTCTTTAGATGTGAATCAGTGGGCTGCGCTGCGCGACGAGTTGCACGCATTTTGTGATCACCAGCGGCGCAAGATTTTTCATGCCGCATTTGAACGGCGAATCGCCAAGATGTCACTTCACGCCATAGGGACACGAGCCTTATCGCCACCGACCCATCCCGCGGCACCTTCGATGCAGTTGGTCTGCTGCATCGACGCGCGCGAAGAATCGTTGCGACGTCATTTAGAGGAACTCGATCCGACGGTCGAGACATTCGGGATTGCAGGTTTCTTTGGCGTTTCGATGTATTACCGTGGCGCAGGCGATGCAGGTTTTTCGGCGCTTTGCCCGATCGTGATGAAGCCCCAACATTGGGTAATCGAAGAGGCGGTTTATTCGCTAGAAGAATCGGATCGCAACCGAGCTCGCGCCAGACGTTGGATCGGCACCGCCCAGCAGCGTTTTCAAGCCGAGTCGCGTCGGTCAGTAGGGGGCGCCGTTGTGTCGACTTTGGTCGGACCGCTAGCAACGATTCCGATGCTAAGCCGAATTCTGTTTCCGCGAATCACAGCACTGATGAATCGAACCGCGACGCAGTTCATCGCACCGCCGGCGATCACGCGTTTGCGTCTGGAACGATCCGACGATTGCCCCGCTTCACCACCGAATCATCATGGTTATGATGGGGTTGGGTTTACTTTGAAAGAAATGGCGCAAATCGCAGAGAAAGCACTGCGAGATATCGGGTTGACCACAACCTTCGCTCCGTTGGTCATACTCATGGGCCATGGTTCCGGTTGTGTCAACAACCCTCACGAGTCAGCATATCACTGCGGCGCTTGCGCCGGAAACTCCGGCGGCCCCAACGCCCGTGCCTTGGCTGTGATGTTAAACGACAGCCGGGTTCGCCAGCGATTGGCAGTGTCCGGTTTGATGATTCCAGAAGAAACCTATTTCATCGGTGCGCATCACAATACCGCGACCGAAGAAATGATGTTTTATGATATGGAGTTATTGCCGACGCGAAAGGTCAAACATGTCCGCGCGGTGCGACGCTTGCTGGGCGAAGCGGCACGTCGAAACGCTCATGAACGTTGCCGACGGTTTGAATCAGCGGACCTGCAAATTACGCCGGACGAGGCATTGCTGCATGTTCAAAATCGCAGCGAAGATTTAGCCCAAACACGCCCCGAGTATGGGAACGGCAGCAATGCGATTTGTTTTGTCGGCCGACGCTCGCGTGTTCGCGGTCTGTATCTCGACCGCCGATCATTTTTAATGTCTTACGACCCGACAGAAGACAATTCGGAATCGGCAATCTTAGCGCGAATCATGTCCGCAGTGGTACCCGTTTGCCAAGGAATCAATTCGCTTTATTCGCTGTCGGTAATCGATCCGATCGGTTGGGGCTCTGGCACAAAGTTGCCCCACAATATCACTTCGTTGATCGGAGTGATGGATGGTGCGGCCAGCGATTTGCGTTCCGGATTGCCATGGCAGGGAGTCGACATTCACGAACCCGTTCGCTTACTGTTCATCATTGAATCGACGCCTCGAGCGATTCTAAAGATCATGGCCGAAAATCCTGTGATCGATCGTATTTTTCGGAACCACTGGGCGCACGTTGCGACACTTGATCCATTGACCAGCGAAATGCATCGATTCAGTAAAGATAAGTTTGTGAATCATCCCATCGACTCTAACGATTCTGAAAATAGACTTCCGGTCACAGATGGTTCTCGTTGTTGGTATCAAGGTCGACGTGATCACCTTCCCTTTGCAATCATCCGACCGTCCCATTCTGCCTCGTCCCATTCTGCTTCTTCAACCGATTCGGATAACCACGACCGATGGTCCAGTGCGGTGCCATCATGATTATGATTATTTGTGGCATGTTGATTGTCGCATCCCCAGCGGTCTTGCTTGTGACAATCGGGTTATCGCTGTTGGCTGGCCATCCGATGAGCGAACGGGGCGTGGCAAGGTTAACGCAGATGATGGTTTCGGCAGGAACACTCGGCGCCGTGTGCATGTTAGCCACCCTGTTGGCGACTGGCCAAGTTCGTTTTACTCTCGAACTGGGCCGATGGTTTGATCTGCCAATCGAACACTTCCATTTCACGATCAAATTTTTATTCGATCGACTGTCAATCCCGTTCGTAATCTTGTCGCTGTCGCTTTGCGGCATTATCGGCGCGTTTGCAAGCCGCTATCTCCATCGCGATGAAGGCTATTCAAGGTTCTTCCTACTCTATTCCGTATTCATGCTCGGAATGGTCGTTTCCGCTGTGGCGGGGACCATCGAAACTCTGTTTTTGGGCTGGGAACTGGTCGGACTCTCCTCAGCGCTGCTGGTCGCATTTTTCCAAACACGCCTCAATCCGGTCACTAACGGTTTGCGAGTCTGGTCGATTTATCGGTTTGCCGATGGTGCGTTCTTATTGGCAGCACTGGTATTGCACCATTTGACCGGCGGTGGCGACTTAGAACTGATGATGGGTACGGCACCATGGCCCGACAGTGTTTGCCAGATCTCCAGCGAACACGCACTTCTGGTCGGAATTCTGCTCATCGTTGCCGCAGCAGGAAAGTCAGCGCTCGTGCCGTTCTCTGGGTGGTTGCCGCGAGCGATGGAAGGCCCCACACCTTCAAGCGCTATCTTTTATGGCGCTCTGTCGGTTCACTTGGGCGCCTACCTGCTGCTGCGTGTTGGCCCAATGTTAGAAAAATCGTTTGTCCTGCAAATGTTGGTAGTTTCCTTGGGAGTCGCTACGGCCATCTTCGCAGCCATGGCAGCATCGGTCCAAACTGACGTTAAAAGTTCATTATCGCTCGCTTCGTTGTTGCAGGTTAGCATCATTGTGGTGGAGATTGGGCTTGGTTTGCGATATCTGGCGTTGATTCATATCATCGGTCACGCTTCGATGCGCACCCTGCAATTGCTGCGAGCGCCATCGCTGTTACGAGACCATCGAGCGGTTCAAAACAACCTCGGATTTTCACAGCCCGATTCACAAGGATCGCAACCGACGACCGATCTGACATCGTTTCAATTGCGTTGCTATCGGTTCGCCATGGAGCGGGGTAACTTTGATACGACGATCGACGAACGTGTAACCCAACCGTTCTTAAGACTCTTTCGTAAGTTTGACACCTGGGAACGTCGCTGGATCGCGTTTCTATCTGTGTCAAACGACAAACCGGAGAAGCCATGATGCGAGACTTGCATTTTCCATGGCTTGAACTTTCGATCTTAGTGCCCGCTTTGGCGGCGGTGGTTCTTTATAAGATTCGCGATCAACGATTCGCACAGCAAGTGGCGTTTTGGGCGAGTGGCCTGACCGTTTGCTTGACCATTGGCGAATGGATCGATTTCGGAACCTTGGGGACATTTTCGGCACAGGACCATGGCAGTCTGGTTCGTCGTCTGTTCGGCCGCGATTTTTTCGTCGTTGACGAATTGAGCGCTCCGCTGTTACCGATGACCGCGATTTTGTTTTCGTTGACGATTCTGGCAACGATGAGATCGAAAGCGGGTCGATTTTCATTCTGGTTGGTGATGGCTTCCGAAGCGATTATTTTAGCGACACTCAGTTGTTCGTTCGCGACTGTGCTGATTCTTTTGTTATTGCTCAGCACCTTGCCGCCATGGATCGAAATGCGAAAACGCGGCAGTGACACCAGGGTGTTCGCAATCTACATGTCTGCCCACATCGCGATGTTGATTGTCGGCATTGTGCTGATGCGGATGTGGGGCCAAATACCGATCATTTCAAATACCGCAGCATTCTTATTGGTTTTGTCATCACTGATCCGTGCTGGTGTTTTTCCAGCTCACTCGTGGATCAGCGATTTATTTGAAAAGACGACCTTTGGTACCGCACTGCTGTTCGTTGCGCCGATGACTGGTGCCTATGTTGTGATGCGATTGGTTTTGCCCGTCGTTCCAGTCTGGGCGCTGCATGCGGTGGCGGTGCTAGCACTCGTGACAGCCGTCTACGCCGCAGGCATGTCGTTGGTTCAGTTCGATGCGAGACGCTTTTTTGCTTATCTGTTTCTAAGCCATTCGTCGCTGGTTTTGGCCGGGCTTGAGATCGCTACACCGATCGGTATGACGGGAGCGCTGTGCATCTGGTTGGGCACGGGACTGTCACTGGGCGGATTCGCCTTGGCACTGCGCAGCGTCGAAGCTCGTATTGGCCGTATCTCGCTTGCCCAATACCACGGCCTATTCGACCATATGCCTTACTTAGGTTCGCTGTTCTTGTTGGCCGGTTTGGCATCCATCGGGTTTCCAGGCAGCCTGGCGTTTGTCGGTATGGAACTGTTGGTAGAAGGTACTGTAGAAGTTTACCCGATCGTCGGAATGATGATCGTACTAGCAGCGGTCTTGAATGGAATCTCGGTATTGAGAGCCTATTTCCGTATCTTTACCGGAACTCGACATGTCGCAACCATCTCGTTATCCGCACGCCCCGCAGAACGTTTTGTCGTCATCATCATCATCTTGCTCGTTTTAGGTGCAGGCGTATGGCCGGGTGCCGCTGTCAAGTCACGTTATCATGCCGCCGATATCCTGTTGAAAAATCGCCAAGCAACCGGCATCGACCATGGTAGTGAAACAATCGAGCCAGATGGCCAGTCGGCACTGGATGAATTGTTAAATATTCACGAAGACGAACCGGCAGGGCATTAAGGCCTATCCGAAATGGAAGCTGACCCTTTCATTGGTTTTTTGGGGCTTCGCCGGAGAGGGTTAGAACCTCTTTTCAGCTAGGTTTTAAGTTTGTCCATCGGATCGGACAAATAGTGAAAAAGTCGAGCTTAACGCTACGCCATGATCTGCTGAACAACGTTTCCTTCCACGTCGGTCAGGCGGAAGTCGCGGCCGCCATAGGGATAGGTCAATCGTTCGTGGTCGATACCCAAGAGGTGAAGTATGGTTGCGTGCAGGTCGTGGACATGGACCTTGTCGTTTGCGGCATAAAACCCAAACTCATCGGATTCACCATAACTGAATCCAGACTTCACGCCACCGCCGGCCATCCACCAGGTGAAGGCATGCGGGTTGTGGTCTCGCCCGTTGTTCCCTTGCGCTGTGGGCGTGCGTCCGAACTCGCCGCCCCAAATTACCAGCGTGTCGTCTAGCATACCGCGCTGCTTTAAATCTTTTAACAATCCCGCAATCGGCTTGTCGACTTCGGCTGAAAGCTCTTGATGCTTTTCTTTCAACTCCGAATGTTGGTCCCAGTAAGCATGCGAGACTTGTACAAACCGCACGCCCGCTTCGGACATGCGCCGAGCGATCAAGCATTGCCGCCCATAATTATCTGTTGGGCTGCCGTCGATTCCGTACATCGATAATGTTGCTTCGGTCTCTTGTGACAAATCCAATAACGTTGGCGCGGCCGACTGCATCCGAAACGCTAATTCAAACGATTCAATTCTCGCGTCAAGATCGGATTCGATTCTTGCGGATGATCCGGCACGTTTCAACCGGTCGAGGTCGCCCAGCAGTTCGATTTGCTTCAGTTGCAGTTCTTTGGAAACGCTGTCATTGGTCAGGTTTTCAATCTTGGCGTTCTTCATGTCCGAACGACTCGAACCGATTCGGGTCGCTTGATGAATCGGTGGCAAAAACGCCGATCCGAAATTACGAACGCCACCGTGGCCCAACGTCGGATTGATCGTAATGTAGCTCGGCAAGCTTTCGTTGTCGGTGCCCAGACCATAACTGATCCACGCACCCATGCTGGGCCGAACGAACGTGTCCGAACCGGTGTGCATTTTCAACAAAGCGCCGCCGTGAGCTTCGTTGGAACCATGAATCGATTTGATGAATGTGATGTCGTCGACACATTCACCCACATGCGGAAACAGATCGCTGACCCAAGCCCCTGATTGACCGTACTGTTTGAACTCCCACGGACTGCGCAGCAGGTTGCCAGTTTTTGCGAACTGGATGCGAGGTTTCTCAAACGGCAGCGGCTTGCCGTCTTGCTTGGTCAGTTCCGGTTTGTAATCAAAGGTATCGATATGCGACGGGCCGCCATGCATGAATAAGAAAATCACCCGTTTGGCACGCGGCTGAAAATGTGGCGTCTTGGCTGCGAGGGGGCCGCCACCGGATGCTTGGCTCGATGGCTGTTCGGATGCCTGGCATCGCGCCAGCAAATCGATCAACGCTAGCGAACCGAAACCGGCCGATGTCTGGCGCAATAATTGACGACGATTGAACATAGAGGACCTATCAGATTAATCGATGTACACAAACTCGTTGGCGGCCATCATCGAACGGCATAGTGCCGCCCAAGCCTTCAGGTTCCGTTGTGGCAAATCTTGCACGCTTTCAAGTTCAACCTCAGCGGCAGCAATAAAATCAAGCGACCGGCCCAGTTCTGCTTCCGTGGGTTGGCGAGCATATAGCATGCGGAAAACCGCTTCGATCCGCTGCTGAGGTGTCTCGAAATCGGCGATCACTTCCTTCGCAACTGCGGTGGCCTGTCTATGAACGATGGGGCTGTTCAGCAAAAACAATGCTTGATGCGGCACGGTTGTCGTTGGTCGCTGTTCGATATGATTGGCGGTTTCGACATAATCGAAAGTCGAAAACATTTCATACAATGCGGCGCGATTGATCGGCAGATAGACCGCGCGGCGATTGGCGTTCACATCCGGTGCTTTGCCGCCGATTTTTGCATCGAGCCCACCGCCGACACTCAGCACTGCATCGCGAACCGGCTCGGCTTCGAGCCGCCGGCGTGTCCGACGCCACAACAACCGATTGTCAGGATCTTGGTTGGCATATTGAGCCGATTCGGGAAAGTCGACGTCACTATCCATTTGGTAGGTCGACGAGTTCATGATCAAACGATGCATCCGCTTGAGCGACCAACCGTCTTGGATCAATCGACTGGCAAGAAAGTCGAGCAGTTCAGGGTGCGTAGGATCCTCGGCGCGAAGACCGAAGTTCGACGGGCTGCGCATCAGTGCTTGTCCGAAATGCCACATCCATACTCGGTTTGCCATGACGCGTGCGGTGAGCGGATTGTCGGGCGATACCAGCCAGTGGGCCAATTGCAGTCGGCCACTTTGATCGTCAGGAATCGTCGGTGGTGATGCGACGGAAGTGAGGATCTCTGGCATTCCGCGACCGACTTTCCCATCGGCCAACGTCAGATGATTGCCACGAATATGAATCGCCAGATCGGTCGGTTTCGCTTCGTCGGCTGCCATCACCATCGTGAACGCCGGCATCGCCTTTTCGATGGCTTCGAGCGTTTTCTTCTGCTCGTCGACTTTTTGTTTCAGCGTTTGAACATCGGCCTTGAGTGCATCCAGCTCTTCTTGCGAAGGTTTCTCGCCTTCGGTTGCCTCTGCTGGCTCCGCTGCCGCGGCCACTTCCTCTGCCGGCGCATCCAGCTTCGCTTGCCACTGAGCGAGTTTTTCGGTCTGGCCTTTCAACGCCGCTTCGGCACCAGCCAACTCAGCTTTTGCGGCGTCGATTTTCTTTTGGTGTTCGGCACGGTGCGACTCGATCGCCGCTGATGGCAAGGGGCGTTCCATCCAATTGGAAACGAACGCACGATCCGCCATCGTTTTGGTGCTATAAAAAATTCCGGCNNGACACCGGGCACAACCGATCGTCAGCCCAAGCATGGTTCGGGTCACGGTGTCGATCTGTTCGTCGACAATGTCGATCACCATTTTGTCTTTGTCTTGTTCGGCCAACATCTTTGGCCCGATGACTAACATTCCGGTCGCGGTCAGCCGATCGCCATCGATTTGTTCATCACCGGTCTTGGGCAACAGATCACCAGCAATCTGCTCGATAATGAACTCGTCCAGCGGCAAGTCGCGATTGATCATCCTGACGACCCAGTCACGATAATGCCAAGCGTTTGGCAACTGGTGGTTTTCGTCCGCGCCGTTGGTATCGGCATAACGAACCAGGTCCAACCAGTGTCGCCCCCAGCGTTCGCCGTAGTGTGGCGATTGCAGCAGCGAGTCAACTACCTTTGCGAACGCGTCTGGCGAATCATCCGCCAGGAATTCGTCGACCTGTTGGACTGTTGGCGGCAATCCGATCAGGTCGAAAGTCGCGCGGCGAATCAGCGTTGCTTTGTCGGCTTGAGCCCGTGGTTTCATATTGGCCGCTTCCAAGCGGGCCAACACAAACCGATCGATCGGGCTTTGTACCCACGCTTCATCGGTAACCGTCGGTGGCACCGGATCGGCGATCGGTTGGAATGCCCAGTGCGATTTGGCCGCCTCGTAATCGACCCCGCGAGGCGGTTGGGCATTGCCGACATCGCGTGGATCGGGCGCGCCTCGAGATATCCATTGCTCAAAATCGGCGATCACCGCATCGGGCAATTTGCGATCGGGTGGCATTTCAAACGATTCGTGTTTCAGCGCTGCCAGCAAAAGGCTTTCTTCGCCGTTGCCGGGAACAACCGCTGGACCGCTGTCGCCACCTTCCAGCAATCCGTCTCGGCTGTCGACCAATAGCCCGCCACGAATGATTTTGGAATCGGCCGCATGGCACGAATAACAGTGCTCGACCAAGACGGGGCGAATTTTCGATTCGAAAAACTCGACATCAGCGGCCGCGGGCTGGGCGGTTGGCTCAGCAGGTTGTGCCGTGGCGGCTAGCGGCATCACAATCAATGCGATCCACACAACCAGGCCGATTTGCGGTCCAAGCTTCATCCAAACGGACATGGTGGGTAGCGAAATTAAGGTGGGAAAACGGGCGGAACTGGGCGGCAATAAAAATCGACGCTTTAGTTTTATCGGTTGGGAATCTGACCGCCCGGAGGCCAAAGCAAGGCGTTGACGGGGCGAATGTACCCTTCCAGTATACCTATTTTTGGTTCCGGGACGAGGTTTCTTGGCTGCATTCGCCAATTCCGTGTTCGTGGCACCGCAGGTGGCATTCGGCGATCACTCAACTCTTTTGCCGTTCTCGATCAATGAGGCCGCTGGTATTCGGTTGATTCGCTCTCACTGCAGCGGAGCAACAATCAGTTCAAACGGGTGGCGATTGTGGTTTGCAGTGCGTCGGGTCTTTGCGTTCAGGCGATGCTGTGTAAAGATTTTCCGAGTGATGTCAAACTTCAGTCATCATCATCCGTGCTGGCTATTCCATCGGGATCGTTCAATGCCCAAACTCTTTGCGCGCCTGCAACGTCGCTTTCGACCTGAAATCTCGCAGGACCGACGAAAGTTTCTTGCTCGGACGGCTGCTGTCGGTGCCGGATTGCTGCTTTCTAGCCATGTCGCCAGGGCAACCGCTGCACAATCGTCTATTCGTCAGCGAGTCGTCATCATCGGCGGCGGATTCGCCGGATTGGCTTGCGGGTATGAGATGTTGGCCGCCGGATATGATGTCAAAATCCTCGAGGCTCGCACACGCCTGGGCGGTCGTGTTCTAAGCTTTCGCGACTTCATTCCGGGACGGATCGTCGAAGGTGGCGCAGAACTGATCGGCGCGAATCATCCGACCTGGTGCGCATATGCAGAGAAGTTCGGCTTAGAGTTTCTGGACGTGTCGGAAGATGCGGATCTGAGTATGCCGGTTCATCTTGCCGGACGACTGCTGGATGATAAGACGGTGCTGCGCATTTATGAGGAAATGGAAGCGGCGTTTGATAGCCTGACAGAACGTTCCGAGTCGATCGATCCAGAAAAACCATGGGAGTCGATCAACGCGGATAAGCTCGATCGTCAATCGGTTGCCGACTGGATCGCAACGCTCGACACACCGCCACTGGTAAAACGACTGATCCGTGTCCAATTCGCGTCAGACAACGCTGTCGAAAACTCCAAAGCTAGCTTGCTGGCAATGCTGGTTGCGATCAAGGGCGGTGGAGGTGAGCGGTTCTGGAGCGACAGTGAAGCGTATCGGTGCAAAGGTGGCAACGATCAACTCGCCCGCCATTTGGCCGAATCGATCGGCCAGTCGCGGATTCACCTCGGCGATGCCGTCACAGAAGTCAGCCATCGCGGCCCGCGAGCTATCGTGAAATGCAAAAGTGGTGATCAATATGAATGCGATCGCGTGGTCGTCGCTGTGCCGCCATCGATATGGCCGTCGATTCGATTCGATCCCGTTTTGCCGGATAGTCTTCGGCACCAACAACAGGGTGTCGCGGTCAAATACTTAACCCAAACAAAGAGTCGTTTCTGGTTGAAGGACGAAAAATCTCAGTACTCCATCGCCGATGGCCCGATCAGCCAAACTTGGGAAGCGACCGACGCCCAGCATTCCTCGCAAGAATCAGCAAATGGTTCTGAACTGGTTGGCCTAACCGCGTTCTCCGGCGGACCGCAGGCGGAGGTCTGTTTAGGTTTTCCCAAAGCGAGCCGCGACGCAGATTATGCTGCGGAGTTCGAGAAAATCTATCCGGGATTTACCGAACAATTCCTGCAATCAAGGTTCATGGACTGGCCTAATGATCCTTATGCATTGACCGGGTACAGTTTTCCCGGAATGGGCCAAATCACCAGCGTCGGTAAAGTCTTACACGATGGGTTGGAAAGGTTGCATTTTTGTGGCGAACACACGTGTTTTCGGTTCACCGGTTATATGGAAGGTGGGCTATTCAGCGGCGCATCGCTGGCCCAGCGAATCGCCGAGGCCGATGGATTGTTGGTCCGTTAAAATTTGCCCTATTAGTCGGCGATCGTATTTGCCAGTTCGATGATCTTCGCATCGGATTTTTCGATCGGTCCACCTAGCAAGTTGTTGCTGATCAATAACCCTTTGCCGCCTTCGACCCGAATCGTTGTCATCG
>DNWZ01000618.1 GCA_003506095.1 Planctomycetaceae bacterium
AGAGGCAACATCATGACTGGTAAGCTGTGTGCCACTTGCGTTTCTTCGCACGTTCTCCGCCAGCGGGTCACCATTGCCCCGAGCCAATGATCCTGCAGCGTTTCATCACAGACGATCTCATCCGCGTCCGTCCCGAGCGGACGCAGGCCGCTGCGGATCTCGACGCGGGCACGGCCCCGGAGGTCGAAGGGCCGTTTGATCCGGAGATCGAAAGCTTCTTCGCCAGCAGTGATGAGGACGACTGCCTGAGCGATTGGAAATCTTCGGGCGGTTTCGATGACGATTTCCTGGACGCTCGTGCCGACCAACATGCGTTGCCGCCAGTCGGCCCGTCAGCCGTTGGGCGTTAGCCCCGGCTCCTACCACCCGTCGCTAACGTGATGCGGCTAATTTTGTTTTGCCGANNTGCCGAAGTTTTTGTGCCGACCTGCCTAGCTTTTTGGCTGACAGCCAACCGAGACTGCGATTGCGGGTATCCGGCCTAGCAGCCGAAGCCCAAGGTATTTGATATATATAACTTGCGGGTTCTAAAAACGTGAGGACCCCGTGAGGCGGGATCAATAACACGTTGGTAAACTGGCCGCTAGAGTGGCGTAGTTTCTAACCGCTGTCGACAGGCTTACTAACAATCTTTCAATCGGGCGTACGAACCTTCTGTTCGTTGGCGGTGATCGTCGTGGCCATGACGCGACAGTGTTCTTTTCGCTGCTCAGCCGCGCCAAGATGGACGGAGTTGAGCCATTTGCATGGCTACGCCAAGAGTTCACGATGTTTTCGTACCACCGAGGCAATGAGGCCTTCTCGTAAGCCGCCGCTGGGCAGGCGATGGCGATCGCTGAACTGGATGAGTGGCTTCCCGATTGCTGGATAGAATTTCAGCCACAGCACGCCTGGACGATTGACAGGATCCGCGGGAAAGAACGCGAAGCCAGGGCAAAACGTCGTCGCCAGAAAAGGGGACGTTTGCAGCCGCGGCTTATCGAACGCTCAAGTTGAACGAGCAAACCAACTGCTCGAGTGGAACCGCTCCTCAAAAATCGCCGATTCCGTGCGACGGTAACTGGGGCAGTTTGATATGGCCGAGAGCTTGATGCGGCTGGCGAAAACGCTTAGTCGCGCAAGCCAGGCGCGGAAGATTTTTTAATGGGCAGGTCGCCCGTTCAGCCACAGGTACCCGCCAGTGAAGAATGTGCTGGCCAAACGCACCATGGACATCGGATAGTCTCAATTATGTAACGAAGTACTACTACTTGTGCTGGCTGGAGTGCCGTCATCGACTCCAAAGGACGGCGTAGCGAGCTTCGTAATCTTCAACCCAGGATAGTAGGCACTGTGGATGCTTCCCTTGTAACCGGTTTGCGGCAATCGTCTGTTCGTATTCACGATCATTAGCAAAAATCTCAAATTTCCATGGTTCCGCGGTCTCGCCAACGACGAAAACCGCGGTAAATAACGCCGATTCAGACTTTTCATGCATACTGATGCGATGAAGCCGCCAGCCGCGATCGCGGTGATAGTTGACCCGATCTTGGAGGCCCTCGGGCGTTAAACTCCAATACCAGACACTGTCCACGTACGGTTGCCAATGAAAGATGGCGTCGTAATAGGGCTCTTCGCGGTGCGAAACGTTCAGTGAAACCGGCATCCAGCGGTGACTCACTCCGCCGACCTGTTTTTCATACTTCAGGCCATCTAACGCCTTTTCATTGACGAAGGACTGTGTTCCCCACCAGTACGAAGAATCTTCTACATAACTTGAATCGGTCCAAATCATGACTGTGGAGTCGCCGTAGATGGATCGCAACATCGTTCTGTATCCACTGGCCTCGAGTTGTTTGTACTGCTCACCGACATCCTCGGCCCAGTCGTCATCGATAAATTGGATGATGTGCTTCACGTGACGCCCCAGGTCCAAGGCGACCGCATCGAAGACAATCGGTTCGCTGAAGCGTCGCGGGGCAATCCAGGTGGGAAGATAAGACGCGGGGAGGCCAGCTGCCCAGGCTTGGATTTGCTGTTTGGAAGCGCCACGAATTTCTTTAAAGTCGCCCCCTACCGAGTCAATCGCTAACTGCGAACCGGTGTTATAGCCTGCTGGTGGCGTGAGAGCCTCTGGTGCCGTGTTCGTCTGGGGACTTGCGCTGTTGGTGACTTTGGATTTGCTTCGGTTCCCATTGAAACCAGCTTGCGAATTGAAGAGCACAATCGACAAACCGATGATCACCACTGCCGACGCCCCGACAAACGCCCAGAATCCTACTTTAGACGTGCGCTGAAGTTTAGTGCTCTGGGGCATTATAAAGATCTTGCCGCCGACCAGCGGCTGGATGCGTTCAGAATCGACAGTCTCTGTTCCGCCCTGACAGAGAGCTAACTCCCATGCGTCTTTGACTTCTTGCGCAGATTGGAAACGGTTGTTAGGGTTCTTCGCGTGCAGGCGGCGAATGATTGATGCAAGCCAGGAGGGCACTTCAGGTATGATCTCGTGAAGTGGCCTCGGTTCCTGTTCAACGATTCGCTGAAGAATCGAGAGTGTGGTGGTTGCGCGAAAAGGAGGCCGCCCCGAACAGAGGGCATAGAGAACGCTTCCGAAACTGAATAGGTCCGAGCGATGATCGACGCTCATCCCTTGTGCCTGTTCGGGAGACATGTACAGTGGTGTACCGGTAATCATACCGCTTTGAGTCAGGCTTGAGTCATCCACTGTCCGTGCGAGGCCAAAGTCGGTAATTTTTATTTCGTTAGTATCCGATTCCAACAGGATATTGGCTGGTTTTATATCACGATGAATGACCCCTTGGGCATGTGATGCCGCTAATCCCTTGATGATTTGCAGTCCCCATCGCGTAACTTCATCGACGGTGAAGGGACCCGATAGATCGAGCCGCTGTTGCAGATTTCCACCAGCGACGTATTCCATTACTAAATACGGGCACGGCTGCTCGCCAACCGCATAGATTCGGACGACGTTTTGGTGTGTGACCGCTGCCGCGGCACGAGCTTCGCGTAGGAACCGTTTTCGCGCCGGCGAGTTCCGGTGCAATGATTTTGATAGCCACCGTACGCTGCAGTTTGTCGTCGTGGCCTTGCAGTACGATGCCACATCCGCCGCGTCCAACGACTTGCTCGATTTCATAGTGATCCAGCCTGCCCATGCTGCTTGGCCGGTTAGAGGGCTGAAGCAGTCTGGCAATTTCACTCTCGACTTGATTGCTTGAGTCGAGCTCTTCAGACGAAGATGGGGCGTCTGCTCTTTGATCCAACGCATCTCTCAGAGATGATGCTTGCAACGCAGCTTCAACCGTACCGCGTAGACCTGGAATGGCTTCCGGTGCAAGGTAATCTTCTTGCCTATCACTTGCCCGAAGCAACTGCTCAACCCGTCCACGCAACTCCGTATCACCTTGGCACGCTTCATCTAGAAACTGTCGCAGACGCTGTCCATCGCTGATCTCACGTGCATCGCAAAAAATCTCATAATCATTCATAAAACAGCTTCCGCTTGCGATCGCTACTCTTGTGCGCGTTTAACGGTACAGTCCCAGTGCTTGCCTGACGAATCAATGAATTGTCCCGACCAGTTGCCCGCGACGACCATCTCCAGCTTTGCCAGACCGGAAAGGTCATGACGCTCTCTACCTGGGCCGAATGCAGTGAGTTTCTGGAAGCGGGTCTGCGTTTTCCTACCTTCGGGGTGATTGGTGCCAACGCGAACGTTGTAATCGGGGACGCGAGGCTTTGCCTTTTGATACAGCACATGGTTGGCGATTCGATAAGTAGCTTTAAGCGTCTCGCCTTGGCCTCGCGGCTTCAGCACGATCGTCCAGACCGCGCCTTCGAACTCGCCTCCGTCTCTTGCGTTAGCTGAACTGCTAAAGGGTACGATTAAGAAGAGCCCCAACATCAACAGGCGACGGGAAATGATCAGCTTGTGTAACATGTTCGATTTTCACTATACGTTGAACGGAAGGAGTGGCAGTGAACGCAATTGCACCACTCGATGACTGCTCGATTCCCTCGATGAACAAGCTTTGGCAGCGGTGGAGCATCCTATCAACAAATAGCGAAAACAACGAAAGAACCATGCCATAATTTCGACTCAAATTTTCGTTTCCGACAGCTTCTCGCAAAGACGCGCTTTTAGCCATGCTTGGGCGTAAGCCCAGTGACGCGCTGCCGTTCGCGGCGAGATCCCCATGACGGCAGCGGCTTCGGACATCGTATGGCCGAGGTAAAATCGAAGCTGAACCAATTCAACTATCTCGGCGTGACTTTGCTGTAACGCCATTAAAGCGTCGTTGACTTCCAATTGATGGTCGTCGGTTTTTGTTGCTTCGAGATCAAAATCAGCCAACTGAATCGTTTGGAATTGCCCGCCTCGCTTCAGCGAATTTTTCGCTCTGGCGTGATCCACGATCAAATGACGGATTACAACGGCAGCCGCCGAGTAAAAGTGACGTTTATCATTCCACTGGCGATTGACGTCTCCTTGCGTAAGTCGCAGGTAAGCTTCATGTACCAGATCAGTCGCCTGTGCCGACTGGCCGGGCACTTCTTTGGCAACGAGAGCGGCTGCTAATCGACGCAGTTCGTCGTACGCAATTGGTAGTAATTCTGCAGCCAACAAATGCTTGTTGCTCATTTTTCAAAACTGGATTTAAGAAAGGGAGCGATTGGGTTAGCACGTAGTGAGAATACTAGCGGAGGCCTGGATGATACAGTGGTTTTAGCGACAAAGAAATTGGCTCGAGTGACAGCCTGCTAGGTCAAAAAGTTCCGTCACAGAAAAAGTCCAGTGGTTTGACCTCGCAGTGCTTCGCGGGTGGGGGCTGGGCGCCCGAATCTGAGTGCGCTGGCGTTTGGGTGCTACACCATTCGAGGTGCTACACCATCCGCGAACGGTACCCGTAAGGCCCGTTTGTGATTGGCTACCGAAATTGCGGACGGGCGGGACTTCCCCCGAAGCGTGCTTTTCAGGCTTCTTGCTGGCTTCATTGAAAATCTAGCGGAACATGCAGGCGAACTCTGTGAGCGGCAAAAAAAGCGGTTGGTCTTCACTGCAGACAGTAAATCGACGCGAACCGAAGCCATCAACGAGGCGTGTGCCTAAACTCTGCACCGAATTCACAACTATCAATAAGCAAGGCCAGAAACTGGCTCATTAAAGTTAAGGGCGTTGTGCGTTATTTTTGCAGGTTAGTGGTCCTGGGGGCGGATATCGGCGACGGCCCACCGCATTCACCCGTACTGCGCCTGTACACCGACGCGCACCAAACGACAGCCTCGGCGACGGATTGCCACTGGCTACAACTTGGGGCCGGTGTGGTGACCTGTATGGCCCTGGCGCAAGCCACCAAACCGACAGCGCACTAAAGCGGATCTTGCCTCGTTTGTCGCAGCCTGCTGTATGAATAAACGCATGACGTCAACATCAGCTGCCCACAGGCGGGGGCCAGACG
>DNWZ01000235.1 GCA_003506095.1 Planctomycetaceae bacterium
TTTCCAACCGATCGCGAACCGTCGCCTTATCGATGCCTGGTACCTTGGGCGCGATCTCGCCGACGTTTGCGACCGGCAATCCAGGATCGCTGGCCAGCAGAGTTTTCAGAATCCAAGTCCCACGCTTCACCGGTGAAGTGCGCGTCCCGTTGCTGGTCACGGTCAAAATCGAAGCATGCGTTAGAAGCCCGCCACGCGTGGCATTGGGGGCGAGCTTGACACGACGGAAATAGTCGCCTTCTATCTTTGGCAATTCATAATAACGTCCTAAGCGTTCATTCAATAGCTCATGATCTGAATCGACGAGCGTCAGGATATCGCGATCGTTGTGCAGCACATCGCTGAAATAAGCGAGCGTTTGTCGAACGATCGATTCTTCGACATGCGGATCGTAATCACGAAACAGATCTTCGACAGGCGGATTGGATCCGACTTCGCGAATCCCCAGCCATTGGCTGGCATAGTTCTCAGTAAAGTTGGCGGCTTTTGGGTCTTTCAACATTCGATCCACCTGCTGCAGTCGCACCGCCTGGCCAGACAACGTTCCAATCGCAGCAGCTTGAAATAATTGGTCATCGGGCATAGATGACCACAAAAAATAGGAAAGCCGCGAAGCGATCTCAAAGTCCGACAACTTTGACGAAACCACATTTCCTTGCGGATCGGTCTCTGTGGGTTCGGCCAAAAACAGAAAGTGTGGTGATACGAGTGCCGCAGCCAGTGGTGCTTTCAACGATTCGACAAACCTATCGGGATTGTTGGAATCATCTGGGTAAGACGCGATCGCAGCATCATAAAGCTTCAAATAGTCCCCAACTTCGTTCTCGCTAACTTTGCGTCGGAATGCGCGGGGCAGAAACTTTTTCAATAGACCCACTGCCAATTCGCGTCGTTTTCCCTTATCAGTCGGCAATTCACTCGGTAACCAGCGCGAGTGCGACGGTGGTGGCCATGATGGATAGATCGGGCCTTCGATTTCGAACCAATCGACCCACACTTCGGGTCTTGGAAAATCATCTTTGCTTTGGAGCGTAAAGTTTTCCAGTTCTCGCGGAACCTGATATGCGTAATGCAAAGTAATCCCAGCATTTTCAGTGTTCATTTGAACGGGAAACTCAAACACTTTCGGCAGTTCTCGGCGACTTTCGTTACCCTCGTTTGTGATGTCAAGCGAATCGACGTCAAACTCTGCGACCGTTGTCGGTTGACCACCGAGATGCGTAACGATCTTGATGCGTCCAGGACCATAATCATAGTGCCGTGAAGTTTTAAAGTGATCGATCTGGCCGGTGTAGTTTCGTTCGATCGACTGGCGCCGCTGAGGATTCCTTTCAATCTCTTGATCTCGTTTTTCGCCAAGTGCTTTGATCGCATAGTCGACAACTCGATCGCGTTGTGGAATGCGTGAAGCCGCACGGACGCGAATTTTATAAGTCCCTTCAGTTGGCAATTGAAAATCACGAGCATTGATCTTGCGATCCCAACTGTCATGATGCATCACACGGCCATCGTCATCGACTCGGTTCTTACCGCCGTTTACGATCACATTGTGTTTGTCATATCGCACACGATTGCGGTCGCTATCGCCTGTTTCGGGTTCAAAGCGCCAGCGGATTGCTGCGGGTTGATCGCCCAAGAAAAACATTCGATTGGTAATCGTTTCTGCGGCAGATAGATACAGTTCAACCAGCAGTGGTGAAGATCCGAGGGCTTGGCCGATGTTGTCGAACCCGGACGCCGACGCGTCTTCGGGAAAATGGCTGGTGTCGAAATCGATTCCGACCAAATCGCGAATCGTGTTGCGATACTCATTGCGGTTTAGCCGGCGCAGCGTGACATGCTNNCCAAATCGCGAATCGTGTTGCGATATTCGTTACGGTTCAAGCGTCGCAGCGTCACATGTTGTTTCCGCTGGTGCAATTCGACGCGAATCATTTCGCCGCTCGCCCAATCGATCAGGCCGGCGACCGCGTCAGTGGACGGCTGTTTTTCGCTCGCCGGTGGCATTTCGTGGCTGCTGAGTACATTGATGACTTCACGCCATCGGGCCGCGACGCTGCGGTTTGCAAAGTTTGGCCCCATTCCCTTGTCGATCGCGAAATCGCCCTCGGGCGATTGGCCCGAATGACATCCCACGCAATGCGTTTTAAAAAATCCGGCTGCGTGTTTTTGAAATCCTTCGTCGTCGACACTCAGGACACTTTCGTCGGCACCATCCTCAGCGGCCATCGTTTTGCTTTCGAGCATGCCGCTGGCAAAGGGGCTGGCGATCAAGAAAGCGAGAAAGAACGTCTTGGGGGCGTGCATGGTGCGTTGATCGATAGATCGGCAAAAAGAAGGAGGTGGGCGGAAAAGTGGTGGGCGCGAATCGAGGCCGTGGGCACGAACAGAGGCCATTGTACTGCGACAGCTCGGCCGAATCTGCGCGGATCGAAGTGCCCTGCGGGTGGTATACGCAGCGGAGTTGATCGGTGATGGCCTGCGTGACGGTTGCTGCTATGATTCCGCTTCTGCAATTTTCATTTCCACTGACCGCCACGCAGGACCGATGACCGCAAAGATTTTGGATGGTAAAGCGACAGCCCAGTTGATTCGCGACGAGATCGCTGGTGAGGTAAAATCGTGGGTTTCGGGCGGCGGGCGGGTTCCCTGCTTGACCGCGGTGCTTGTCGGCGACGATCCGGCCAGCCAAGTTTACGTTCGCAACAAGCATCGAGCTTGTGAACAGGCAGGGATTGATGGCCGAGTCGAACGGTTATCCGCTGATACCACACAATCGCAATTGCTGGATTTGATCGATTCGCTCAATCGCGATCCGGCTGTACACGGAATTTTGATTCAACTTCCTCTGCCCAAGGCCGCTGATCCGTCTTGCCAGATCGATCAACGGGCAGTCTTGGATGCTGTTTCGCCGGACAAAGACGTCGACGCGTTCAGTCCTGTCAATGTCGGTCTGATCTCGCAAGACCGTCCGCGTTTTCTGCCCTGCACGCCTCATGGTGTGATCCAGTTGTTGGCCCGAAATGACCTGAAGACCGCTGGACGACACGTGGNNTGGCCAGCAAAAGTGGTGTGTGCGGACCAGATTATGCCAACGCAACCGTGACGATTGCCCACAGTCGTTCGGCCGATTTGCCGTCGATTGTGCGTCAGGGCGACATTGTCGTTGCCGCTGTTGGCCAACCAGAAATGGTGCGCGGCGACTGGATCAAGCCGGGCGCGGTGGTGATTGACGT
>DNWZ01000285.1:0-2952 GCA_003506095.1 Planctomycetaceae bacterium
GTACGGCGCGGATTAACGAAGCGAAGAGCGGCAATGGAGACTGCTGCGGCCCGGTATGACCGAACACGACAGCCCCCTTTTTAATAGGTTACAATTCGCGCCCCGACGACCAGGAATTCGCCGCCAGAGCGATACATGGCATTCTCATTCTTGCGTCACATATCGCTGCAAGTCATGATCCGGATAACCGTTATAAAACCGCTTGATCCAATGACGCCCTGATTCGCCCTGCAAGTGCCGTTGCCAACCCAATCGCTGCAACAATCGGTCGCTGATTCTGGTGGTACTGACATGAGCGAAAATGGCAACTGCGCCTCGAAGTCGAGCGATTTCATCCAACATCGCGCAAGCCCCGCGAATGGTTGAAAGGTGTGTCTGGGGGCCAGCCAAAACGAGGTCCAGCGACAGATAGCGACTCAGGAACGGACTGTGGTAATGCAGGACACACCGATCTGGCGGTTGCGACCGAAATCGGCTTTCCAGCCACACCCTGGCAACACTGCTGCGCCGCGCTACTATTCCACATCGGATGTCCAATAACTTACCGCCAGACATTCTGATTTTGCCCGATGGCCATGTTTTCAGCACCCCAGACTGGATTCGGAGATCCGTGACCGTTCGTTTCATCATGTTCGATGGATTTTTAGGTTCTTTGCTAGGCTCTGAGTGCAAGGGGGCGTTCGGACGAACCATTTTACGGGTCGCGCGGGATGAACCTAGCATTTGTGAAAATGGTTAATTGACGATACCTTGCAATCCGTACGGGGGCTTGAAAACTCAGGCCAGTTTGAGACGCTAAAATGAATCAGCATAGAAACGCTCAGAATCGAGATCGCGGCTAGCGACGCCATTTATGAACCATCATCCCGACTTTCCCTCGATGCTGTTTGACCGGGCGATTGCACATCCCGATCGTACGGCGATTACGTTTCTTAGCGAAGAACGGCATGAAATATCTTTGTCGTATTGGGAACTGTGGAAACGATCCGTCGACGTGGCCAACACAATCGGTCGACATTTCCGCCTGCAATCTGATTCTCAGGCCGATTCTCAGGCGGGTGCCAACCCGCGGGCTTTACTGCTGTTTCCGCCGGGGATCGATTTTTTTCCGGCTTTCCTCGGTGCCCAACTGGCAAATTGCATTCCTGTACCGACGAATTACCCCAAGCCATATCGCGAAATGCCGCGGCTCAATTCCTGTGCCCGAGATTGTACGCCCAGCATTATCCTTTCCGACGCTCAAACACTCGCTACGCTAGACCGCAGCAAACTCGATCCGGCCGCTGATGTACCCGGCATTGCGGTTGATCAGTTGCAGGCGTTGGCGTCGCCAGATTTCTACGGGCAACGCCCAACGGGAATTTCTGCCAACAGTACCGCTTTTTTGCAGTACACGTCCGGCAGCACCAGCGACCCCAAGGGCGTTGTCGTGTCGCAACAAAACCTGATGTCAAACCTGGAGGCGATCCGAACCGGATTTGGTCTGAACTGGGTCAGGCCAACCGATCAAACCGTCGCCACATCGGTATTCTGGTTACCGCATTTTCATGACATGGGGCTGATCGGCGGCGTGCTGGCACCGCTGTATATCGGCTTTCGGACGGTTTTGATGAGTCCCCAGTCTTTTGTTCGACGCCCGATTCAATGGTTGCGGATGGTCCAGCAATATCGCGCCCTTGTCACCGGGGCCCCCAACTTTGCATTCGAATTGTGTGCCGACCGAATATCGCCCCAGCAAGCCCAGGGGCTCGATTTGTCGTCTTTGCGAGTGATGTTCTGTGGCGCCGAACCGATCCGCGCGACAGCCCTGCGGGCATTCGAAACACGGTTTGCGACGGCCGGGTTTAGCCCTGAGGCGTTTTATCCCTGCTACGGCCTGGCCGAGTCGACATTGCTGGCCTGCGGCGGTCGTGGGCCCGGCCGTCCCCATGTTTTGGCTGCCGATCGACAATCGCTCCGGCAAGGTACGGTTCGCGTCGCTTCTAACGCGAATTCGGCAAACACGGCATCGCTGGTTGCCTGTGGCCAACCGACCGGTACCGCCGAGATGGCAATCGTCGATCCCGAGTCGCGAAGACCTTTGCCCGAGCGACAAATTGGCGAGATCTGGTTGCGTGGCCCCAGCATTGCAGCGGGTTATTGGAAAATGACCCAAGAGCACCAAGATCGCTTCCATGCCACGCTTGAATCGAAACGAACTGGCTTATCGGCGTTCTGGGGCGGGGATGCAAAATCGAGTAATACGTCTGGTGATTCGCAGCCTTATTTCCGCACCGGTGATTTGGGGTTCCTGCACAACGGCCAGCTCTACATCACCGGAAGGATCAAAGAGCTGATCATCGTCCGCGGCCGAAACTACTTTCCTCAAGACATCGAAGCGAGCGTTTTGCAGATCGATTCGCAGCAATTTCCGCGCGTCGCAGCAGTCTCGATTGACGGGCCTCGCGGTGAGGCGCTGGGGGTCGTGATTGAAACTTCCCGTCGTTTTGAGTCGGGAAAGCTCCCTAGCTTCGTTCGCCAAATACGACGACAAATCATTGATGAACACGACGTTGATCCACGCGAAGTGGTTATCGTCGCGACCGGCTCGATTCCCGTTACCACCAGTGGCAAACTGCGACGTAACGATTCCCGCAGCCTCTTTTCGCCAGACGCCGCAGCGGTCTTGCATCGCTGGTGCCGCAGCAACGCTACCGAGTCGCCGCCGATCGACTTACCGGCCTTGCCCGACGCCCCGACCCAACACGACTTTCAATCGATTCGCGATCGCGTTTGTGAGTGGATGGTGCTGTGGTTGATCGTTCGCGGGGGAATCGATGCGGAACAGATCGACGTCGCAAGACGATTCGAGGATTATGGGCTCGATTCACTGATGGCCATCGAATTGGTTGGCGATCTCGAAGATGCCTGCGATGTCGAATTGACACCAACCGTCGCGATGCGACACCCGAC
>DNWZ01000285.1:3005-14464 GCA_003506095.1 Planctomycetaceae bacterium
CCGACCCCGCCTCGCACGGGGGGGATTGTTGGTGGCTGTCGACTGCGACTGCTGCGGATCAGACCTGGTTTGTGGAACTGCGATCACCCCGCTGCTGACGATGCAAGATTAGGGCGCAGTCTGAAAAGATGGCAAAAATTCGCGAATCTATCCGATTTACGTATGCCGATAGCGACGAAAACAACGCTTTAGGACGATTGCATCGAAATAAAGTTGCCTGAAACCGACCTAAGTCTTGCGGAAACTGTTGCGATCAGGGCATAATCGCGACCCATCGATTGTCCTAGGCTCCCACTCACACCTTTCATTTCTCGATTTCGACATGGCCAAGAGCAAAAAGAAAGCCGAAACTGTCTTCCTGGTTTGCCAGGAAACCGGCGATTACAACTACACGATCGTCCGCAAGCCTGGCGGCGAGAAATTGCAACTCAAGAAGTACAGCCCACGGCTTCGTCGTCGCACACTGCACCTCGAAAAGAAGAAGTAAACTTCGCTCTGGTCTAGCGGTTTTGTGAAACTGTCGGGAAAAGGACCAGTCCTTTTTTCGTGCAGTCTTTGAGTTCGACGGAATCATCGCGGGAGCAGAGGATGCAAAAATCGTGGCGGATATTGCCTCACGACTCCGGTCGCGTCGAATTGCTGATGCGTTCGGCGGGTGTACCGGCGGTCGTTGCCCAGTTGTTGGTCGGCCGAGGTGTTTACCGCGCCGATGACGCGCGCCTCTTTCTCGAATCCAAACTTGTCGGCCTGCGCGACCCGATGGAATTGCCGGGCGTGCCCGAAGCATCGGCGATCGTCTTGGACGCGATCCAGAAATCCGTTCCGATCACGATTTACGGCGACTACGACGCCGATGGGATGACCGGCGCGTCGATTCTGGTCAACGGGTTGAGGTTGCTGGGGGCCGACGTGACGTATTTCGTCCCCAATCGCTTGGAGGATGGCTACGGTCTCAGTTGCGAGGCTATCGAAAAACTGCACCGCCGCGGCCGCAAGTTAATCATTACGGTCGATTGTGGGATCACCAGTGTCCAGCAAGCCGTACTCTGCAAACAACTCGGCATCACCCTGATCATTACCGACCACCATCAACTGGCCGACGAATTGCCCGATGCCGCCGCCGTGGTTCACCCGCGATTGCCCGGCACCTGTTATCCGTTTGGCGAACTATGCGGTGCCGGCGTCGCGTTTAAACTGGCCTGGGCCATTTGCCAACAGGTTTGCGGCGCCGAAAAGCTGACCGAGCCGATGCGGGAGTACTTGAGGCAGTCGCTTTCCCTGGCAGCGATCGGCACGATTGCCGATATGGTCCCGCTGTTGGATGAAAACCGCATCCTGGTACACCACGGCCTGCGATCGCTTCGCGCCAATCCGCTGCCCGGTTTGGCCGAATTGATGAAGATCACCAAACTGATCGACAAGTCGACACTGCTCAGCGAAGACGTCGCGTTTTCTTTGGCACCGCGGCTCAACGCCACCGGACGACTCGGCCAAGCACAACTCGGCATCGAACTGCTAACCTCGCCCCCGGGTGAACGAGTCAATTCGTTAGCAACCTACATTGAACAATTGAACTCCAGTCGTGATTCCCTGCAGCGGTCAGTGCAACTGGCTGCCAGCAAACTGGCCACCACCGACTTCGATCCCGAAGCCGATCCGGCGCTCGTGCTTGCTGGCGTTGGTTGGCATTTGGGTGTCATTGGTGTCGTGGCGGGCCGTCTGGCTGAAAAGTATGGCAAGCCCGTGATCGTCATTTCGCTCGACCAAACCGGTGGCAAACCTGGTATCGGGTCTGGCCGTGCCGGCACACCCCATGTGAATCTTCACGAAGCGTTGTCGGAATGCGCTAGCCGACTGGTTCGCTTCGGCGGGCACAAAGCCGCAGCCGGATTAACCATCGCCGAAGACCAAATCGATGACTTTCGCAGCGAGTTTTACGAAGCCGTTTCACGCCAAACGATCGATTCGGATTCGGTTTCGGAGATCTTGATCGATGCCCAAGCACCGCTTGGCCAACTGAATCTGCAGACCGTGACGCAGATCGAGCAATTGTCGCCATTTGGTCAAGGGAATCCGCGACCGGTGTTGTGCAGCAGCGGCGTTACCTTGGCCGAACCCTCGCGACGCATGGGGGGCGGCGATCGACACCTGTCGGTGCGACTGACCCAGCACAACATCCACATCCGAGCCGTCGCGTTCGGCCAAGGCGATTGGTGTGACGATTTGAATGCTTGCGAAGGACCGATCGACATCGCTTACCGACCAGTGATCAACGATTTCGCTGGTCGCCGCAATGTTGAAATCCAATTGGTCGACTGGCGGCCTAGCCATGCTCATGCCCCGGCTCAGACTTCATAAGTCGGCGGCATCACTCCGCAGTTGACAGAGTTCTGTCCGCCTAACAGCAAACGTTCTTGCGGCGGTATTATCTTGCATTGGTCCGATTGCTGCGGAACTCGCCAGCATGCACACTGGTGAACATGAAAGTTCATTGTCTCGGAACGACCGGGTATCATCCCAACGACCACAGGCACACATCCTGTTATTTTTTGCCGGCCGATGGGATTGTCCTCGATGCTGGTTCAGGGATGTTTCGCCTGCCACCGTTGATCGCTACCGATCGCCTTGACATTTTGCTCAGCCACGCTCACCTCGACCACGTCATAGGACTGACCTACCTTCACGACATCCTCTACACACGTCCGGTCCAGAAGGTCGTTGTGTGGGGCGAAGCGGCGAAGTTGAAAGCGGTTCAGGAGCACCTTTTCCATGAACTGATCTTCCCGGCTCCGATCAAAGTCGTATGGGAACCGATCGACGATCGCAAACAGATCAAGATCGGTGTTGGCGGTGCGGTAACAGCGGCTTGGCAGCACCAACAACACCCCGGCGGTTCCGTCGCCTATCGACTGCACTGGCGCAAGACCAACAAAACGTTGGTTTATGCAACCGATACCAGCGGCGACCTTTCCCCACCTTCGCTGCAATGGATGAAGGGCGCTGACCTGTTAATGCATGAATGTTACTTTCGAGACGATGCCAAACAGTGGGCCATCAAGACCGGTCACTCCTGGACAACCCGCGCCGCCGAAGTCGCTCGGGATGCCGACGTCAGTCGCTTGGTGCTCACTCACATCAACCCGCTAGCCACCGGCCCTGATCCCGTTGACTTAAATCTCGCCACAAGCATCTTTAAAAACACCCAAGTCGCCAGCGATGGCGATGTGATCGAATTCTAAAACCCAGCCATCACGGCAATAAGATGTCTTGGATCACAAAATCGATCTCGTTCTCGACCACGGCGGTCGGTGTCTCATAAGTCAAAACGGTTCCTTCCGCATTGTCGCCTATGTCAAACAGGTAACTGATTCCGATACCTGTTGCCGTTTGTCGATAGAGCTGATAACCCAAATGTTCCTGACGGTTCTTCGCAGCATCGGTGACGAAGACCGGGTTGTCCAGTAAGAATCCGCGGTGACTTTCCATCGCCTGGCCAGCCGATTGAAACTCGATCCCTAAACGAACTTCATGCAGTTCGCCATTCTTACGAACATCTTCTAACTGTACCGTAACGGCGCCACTGTTTTGCGTTGCTGAAATAGTCTTCAGCGGGAAATCGAAACGATGCGATTGGCCCGGTAGCATCGATCGGATTTGTCCGGCCAGGGTTGTCAACTTCGTCGGTGAACCGGCTGGCAGTTGCAACGAAAACTGCAGCGTAGAAGACGGGATTTCCCGCCCCGTGGAAACGTCGATATTGCCATAATCACCCTGCGCTTTAATCGTTTGCCCATCATCTAGTTTTGCCGACAGCCGATCCAGCGGCAGCGATACTCCGATCGGTGTCACCCCCGGTTTCCATGCCAATTCGATCTCAACACTCAATCCGCTCAGGTCGCTTCTTCGCAGCACACGCCTGCTGGTGACGATCGTCGGCTCAAGTCGATAGATCCCAGCATACGCAGCCGTATCAACCCTGCTCGGTCGACCTTCCTGCCGTGGTTGCAAACTGACCACGCCTGCATCGCCGCCATAGTAGTCGATATCCAACCCGGCTTCATCCAACACGTAATCCAGCGCATGCCAAAACGGCAATGGCGAGTCAAATGGACTGATCGGTTTATTCTCGTCCAGCGGATGCTTGAACTCCAAACCGCTATCGCGACTGATCGCTTCCAACGCCGCGCCCAATGTCTTCGCATCACCGAGACGGATATCGTTGGCGGTGATCGGCACCGCATCTGTTTTTACCACCGGCTTCAACTGCTTGCGGACACGATTGAGCCTCATTCTCGGCTCCGGTGCCAATGCATCGGAATCCTTGGGCAAGAAGGGCGCGATCGGCAATCCCATTTCGATCAGTTGGCGCTCAGCCGCGTTTCGTCGTCCCAGTTGCGGAGCGTCTAACTCCGCCACCAACCGGTCGACCTCGGCCAACATCGCAGGCGATCGGGTGTCGTCGGCCATGGACGTTGCCGCAGAAACAACGATCCAACAAGCAATGACGAGCAAAATGAGTCCGACATGCGGAACGCGAAGAACGTGAAAACGACCAACGAAAAGATCATTTTGACGGCGAAAGCAAGTTCTCATGATACCACCACAATGAATGAATCGTCGCCCCCTACGGTTTATCAGGGTTTATCCGCCACCATTATACCGCGTCCGACGGCAGTTCGTGGACCAGACCGATTGCACGTTTGCGATTTGGCTTTGGCGTCTCGATACTTTATTCAGCAGGCGGGCCAAGGTGCCGACGGTCCGTCTGGCATAGCCAAACGCAAAAGCTTCGACTACCGTTATCCGTTTAACGGTCACCCTCTGGTATCGAAGCCAACTGGGATGCGGATCGATTCGTTTTGGTGGGCATGCGGTGGCGCGTCGTAAATCTACTTTGCAAACCGCCCGTCGTCATCATGAAAGGTGGGATATCCCCCAAGGCCGCTCCGTCAACGCGTGGCAAGGGCTAACGCCGCCCCAGATGTTTGTCGGATCGTTTTTGGTCTTGATCGCGCTGGGAACTTTAGGGTTGATTTTTCTTCCCGGTTTGTATGTTGGCAAACCGCTCGGTTGGCTCGACGCGATTCTTACATCGACCAGTGCCGTCTGTGTCACCGGACTGATCGTCGTCGACACCGCAACCTACTTTACACCTCTAGGCCAGGCATTCATTCTGCTGCTGATTCAATTAGGCGGCCTAGGGATGTTAGCGTTCACCAGTATGATCATCATGGCCATTGGCGGCCGTGTATCCGTTCGTACCGAATCGCTGACCTCGGGATCACGTGATGCCGCACCGCATGTCGATGGAAAACGTTTGGCGATCGATGTCATTCGATTCACGCTTGCTTTCGAGGCAATCGGCGCGATCGCACTTTATTTGATTTGGGCTCCGCGTCACGGTTGGGTCGACTCGATGTGGCCTGCCGTGTTTCATTCCGTCAGCGCCTTCTGCAACGCCGGATTCTCGACTTTCTCCGATTCGCTGGTCAGCTTCCAGGACTCACCGGCCACCTTAATGGTGATCATGGTCTTGATCATCGGCGGTGGTATCGGTTTCCTGACGATGGAAGAATCTTTCCTGAGTTGTTTTAACAGCACGTGGCGAAAGTCCAATCGAATATCGCTGCACAGTCGTTTGGTGCTGTGGACGACCGGAATCCTGATCGTCGGCGGAATGATTTTGTTTTACATTTTCGAGTGGAACCGCACACTCGATGGCATGAGCATTCGTGACCGTCTGTTCAATGGTCTGTTCTTAAGCGTCACAGCGAGAACCGCAGGGTTCAATACGATCGACTATGCCCAGGCGACCGACAGCGGCAACTTTTTAACGATTCTATTGATGACGATCGGCGGTTCGCCCGGATCGACCTGCGGAGGCCTCAAGACAACCACATTCGCGCTGATCGGCTTGCTCGCGTGGTCGCGTTTACGCTCCCAAGAAACAACGTCGTTCGCCGGCCGTTCGGTGCCCGACGAGACGATCCAGCGAGCCGTCGGTTTGGTGGTTGTAGCAGTCGCCGTTGTCGCCATCGGAGTTTTTGCATTGGCGGCGACGGAGTCCTCGAATCATTCGCCAGCAATTTTTCTGCGCCGCGTGTTTGAAGTGGTCAGCGCTTTCAATACCGTCGGTTTGTCGATGGGCTTAACCGCCGAGCTATCATCCATGGGACGCGTGGTCATCGTCATCTTAATGTTTCTAGGCCGCGTGGGACCATTAACACTTGCGGCAGCCTTTGTGTTGCGTCGGCCGCGAAAAGTTAGGTTTCGTTACGCATATGAAGATGTCGTGGTTGGATGATCTCGACACTGATAGGATATTGATATGAAACGTTTTATTGTGATCGGACTGGGCAATTTCGGCTACAGCGCCGCCGAATCGCTCAGCATCGCAGGCCATGACGTCATTGTGATCGATGTTGATGGCGATGTCGTCGACCGGATCGCCCCGCATGTCGCGCGGGCCGCTGTGGGTGACGGAACCGATATTCAAACCCTGCAACGGATCGGTGCCGCCGATGCGGATATCGGTGTGATCGCCACCGGCGATGACATCACGGCAAGTATCTTAGCGACAATGGCTCTTCATGATTTGAAAGTGAAAGATGTCTATGTGAAGGTGATCTCGCGCGACCATGCGCGGGTCATGCAGCGCATCGGTGTAACCGAAACCGTATTTCCCGAACGAGACTCCGCCAACGCGCTTGCCACGCGATTGTCTGGCACGGCATTATTAAACTATGTACGGTTGGGTGAAGGGTTCAGCATCCAAGAAATGGCTGTTCCAGAAAAATGGAACGGCCGAACGATTCGCGACTTGCAACTGCGACAAACCTTTGACATCACCGTCATCGCGCTTCACGACGTCCTCAACGATCGCATATTGCCTTCGCCCGATCCCGATTCCACCTTGAAAGATTCCGACACCCTGCTGGTCGCCGGCAGCGACGCAGCACTCGCCAAAGCCGCAAATCTGCTCTGAAACGCGGCCCAACCTTACGCGTGTAAGCTCGCGCCCGCAGTTTGTTCCCGCAATTCAGTCGAGCTGAACTCTGTGGATGAGCCGGCCGATCGATTCCAGTGCACCCACCCGTTCCCCCATTGCCTGCAATCAAAGCCAGTCTGTGCCAATCATCAGCACAAAAAACCCTCGTAAACTAGGGTTTTGATGGCTTGCCAACTGCTTCTGGCGGATTGGCAATACCCCCGGCAGGAATCGAACCTGCGACCTACGCTTTAGGAAAGCGCCGCTCTATCCCCTGAGCTACGAGGGCGTGATTGGTTTTGGCCGGGACTGGTTTGTTTTGTGGCGACTTGGCGGCAAGTGGCCACGACGTGATATTGGATCGCCCCTTGTTTGCAACGACACTGATTGCAACGGCCCTTGATTGCAACGCTTGGGGTGGGTGACGTCAATATGGGGACCGATTTTAAGCGGCCCCGGTTCAGGCCTCTTTTGCAACTTGGAAACCGCTGGGCATGTCGGATCAAACTTCAACGCAAGCCGTCTATCGCATCTTGGACGCATCGGCAAATCGCGCTGCCGAGGGGCTGCGAACGATGGAGGAGTTCGCGCGTTTTGTGCTGGAAGATTCGTTGCTGACAGCCGCGACAAAGGCGATTCGTCACGAATTACGGGTGGCTCTGGAAAAGTTCCCTGCTGAATTGCGACTTGCGGCGCGTGCGGTCAATAGCGATTGCGGCACGCGTTTGGTCGCCGACGATGAGATGCGGAGGGCCGACCTGGTGGCGGTCGTCGCGTCGGCCGCTGCTCGCACACAACAAGCACTGCGTTGTCTGGAGGAGTATTCCAAGACGATCGCGTCGCCGTTTTCGTCGGTTGCCGAATCGCTGCGTTATCGCACTTACACGCTTGCGGCAACTTTGATGCTGATGCCTCAGCGACGCCAGCGGCTGGCTGATGCGCGGTTGTACCTTTTGATTGCGGGGGATAGCGATGTCGACCGCTTTGGCCAGACACTGGGAAAGATGTATCAAGCCGGCGTCGACATCATTCAGTTGCGTGATAAGTCGGCCGATGACGCGACTGTGTATCGGTTGAGCCGTCGCGGTGCTGAAGTCGCTCGACAACATCAAAAAGTTTTTGTGGTCAACGACCGGGCCGATATCGCTGCGGCATCAGGGGCGCAAGGTGTTCATATCGGGCAGGAAGAATTGCCGGTCGAAGCGGTCCGGCGAGTGGTTGGGCCCGATGTGATGATCGGTGTGTCGACTCACTCAATCGAACAGGTCCGCGCCGCGGTGCTCGACGGTGCAGATTGCATCGGTTGTGGACCGACGTTTCCCAGTCAAACAAAATCGTTTGGCGAATTTCCGGGACTCGATTTCTTACGCCAGGCGAGCGACGAGACCGGATTGCCCGCGTTTGCGATCGGTGGCATTGATGAATCGAACTTAGCCATGGTGATGGCGACGGGGATTCATGGTGTAGCGGTATCGGGCGGGATCTTGAGTGCCGACCAGCCGTTGGAAGTCGTGGCGCGGATGCACAGGACGACCCGCGAAGCCAAGACCATACGGATTACGCCGTGACGCCTAAGGTTCAAACTCGCCGTTTTCGGATTGCGTGATTTCGATGTTGTATTGACCGATTGTACCGAGGACGGCTCCGAGCGATTCGTATTCGTTGCCGCTATCGAGCGAATTGGTTGTTAGGGTAATTCGATCCGCTGGGGCAGATCCGCCGGGCAACGTCGCGTCAAAGTGCAACCACTGGTCGTTGATGTAGGCGATCGTCCACATGTGGTAAGCCATTCGAGCCTTGGGTTCAGCCGGCACATAGACCAAACCGATTGCGACACGCGATGGAATGCCACGCGCACGCAGCATTGCGGCCAGCAGAACCGAATGCGCGGTGCAGTCGCCTTCGCCAGCACGGGCGACTTCGGATGCCGGGACGAATCCGTTTGTGTAATTTTTCTGGCGAATCAACGAGTGAGTCGAGCGGGTCAGTTCCAACGCCAATCGGGCTGGTTCGTCCGTTTTGACGTTCACAGTATCGGCAAGCTGCTTGACCAACGAGTGTGCGCTATCGACCAGAGGGCCGCTGCCGCTGTCTTGGTTGGCCGGAGCGAGGCGGAGCGATTGAAAACCGTCGGGTGGTGTAGCAGCAGGATCGCGGGACACGACGATCTCATAAGCCCCCGAATCATTCTTCTTGACCCATTGGCCAGGATGAGCAGCGAACGCAGGTGTGTCGCTGGTATCTTTGACGCGCGCTCGCGGGGTGATACGGAACGTTGCGGCTTTCGTCTCTTGAGGTTTCTCCAGCGCGCCTTCGATTTCAATGGCCGTCGCCGACAGGATGTCTGCGCTGGCAACAATGCCTTTGGTTGCCGCTTCTCGGGTCGATGCAAAAGCGGTCAAATCGAGGGCAGGAGTAAGCGTTTTGATCACATTGCCTTTGTCGTCGGTCCACAACACGGTGTTGATCGGCGGCGAGTCTTGCAATTTCATCGCTACTTCGACTTCTCGGGCTTGGTGAATCGTGCCATCGGGCATTGCGATGGAAGCGACGTGGCGACAATCAAGCTGAAGCGTGGCGACATCAAATCGAATCGGTAGCAGAGACTGCAGGCGACGTTGTTGGCCTCGATCAATGGGGTTTGCAATCAACGATTGTTGGAGCCCCGCCGGGCCAAGGTTAGAAGTTTTCCACCGCACCGACTGGCTCGATTTCTTTGTCCCGCGGGTGGTCACAACAGTCAGCGAATCACCTTCGACAGTGCCGGAATAGCGAGTTAGCGCGGGGCCAACTCGCAACTCCGCCTCGAACGAAACCAATTCACCGTCGCGAGTTTCGACGCTGGTTTGGTCCAACCGTTGGATCACGGTCGATGGGCCACGACAGATGGCCAATTGATCTTCGATCGTCACGGTGACCAGACTGTCGGGCTTGTCGGATTGCAGCGCAAAGTTGACGTGGCTGTACCCAACGTGACGACCGCCCATGTAATACGCTTGCCACGTTTCCCACGGTTTGGCGAACGGTTGTTTTGCCTCGACACTTTCGCCTTTGATTTCCACACTCGGTTGGACCACGGTGTCCGCCGGCGTTTCCTTTTGATTTTTACCCAATATTGGCCGTGGCGGCGGGCTGCAACCGGCAATCCCCCAAACAACCACCAACAAAGCGACCAGCGCCAGCAGATCGCGTGATGAACCGATCACGCGGTAGCGGTTTGGGATGCAATCGGGCGATCCGAGATCCGCACGCAGATCCGGATGAAAGTCAGACGAGGAAGCAAATGGCATAGTTGCGAGCGGCGACGAAGGCGGATGGGATGAGCGGCGACTTGTCATTTTAGGTTAACCGGCAGCGATTTGGATTGGGAGCATTTGCCAGCCAGAGCGCGGACAGCCAGCGGCTGAGTCGGGTGTTAGTACCAATTCTAACGATTGAGTTGTTTATGCGGTGGCCATTTTGATGAGTCGAGGGTGACTGTGGTCGGTTTGGCATGCCATGCCAAAGAATTGACCTACCGTTGAGTCGTTCGGGACATCGAATGCGACAGGCGACCAGACTTCTCCCTCGCTTCGAAAATCAAACCACGTTAGCACCCAGTAGCTTCGGGCCACAAACCGATTTTAACAAATGGGCTTCCTTAAACGCATCTTTCGCAATTCGATCACCGAATCCAACGAAGCTCAAAGGGCCACTGGCAGCTTTGAATCGCTGACCGATGAAGAATTACAAACACACATGGGCATTTCGCGGTACGGAGTTTTCGAACTCACCGACGCGGTTCGCCCGTCTTATGATCTTCAGATCGTCCCACGCCAAGGCTTTCGCCATGACGAGTATAACGACGAAGCATCTGGTAACAGCATTCCCGTATTGATGGCATCGGCCACACGGCCGATCTTGTTGGATTTGTTCCTCGACATGCTCGAACCGCTCGGACCGGTCGTCGATGTTGTCTTGGAATCGAGTCATCAAGGCAGCCACGGGCAACAGGACTTGTATCGCGATCATATCGATATGCCAGTGCTGAAAAGCATTCTTTTGGAATTCGAAGATCTGCTGCTGAACGACGGTTGCACCGGTGTCGCGGTTGTATGCCCGTCGCGCGGTCAAGAACTGCAACTCGATGAACATAAAGTTTTGGTGGCTTATGGAAAACCGCTGGACGAGTTTGAAAAAATTCTGATCGCGGCCGACGTTTATCCTGATTCTAAAATCCGGTTCGTCACCGAAGCCGAACATGTCCACAGCAGCAGTCGCCGATACTTGAAAGAGTTTGAATGCTTGCGAATGCGATTGGGAATGGATACCAGTCACAGTGGCGATGCGACCGCTTGGTAAAGCGAATTGGCGCGAATCAATGCGGCGACACTCGGGCTGACAAGAAAGCGAATGCTGCGGCCCTGGGTCACTCGCTGCCTTATGTCGCCACTGGAAACTTCGATCATCGGAATCGAAACCGATGCCGCCT
>DNWZ01000395.1 GCA_003506095.1 Planctomycetaceae bacterium
CGCCGGGCAGTTCACCCGCTGAAGTTGAATTGTTTTGCAAGGAACGAACAGACCTTGAGCTTCGGGCGATAGCGGAAACTGAGTATTACGCAACGCTACAACAACACTATAAGCCCGTTCGATTGTTGGCTTGGCTGGTCGTAGTGCTGGTGTCCAGTGCGGGGATTTTCGCTGGGCTGAACATGATGTACGGAGCGGTTGCAGGCCGCGTCCGGGAAATAGCGACGTTGCAGGCGATCGGTTACCGCCGTTGCGCTATCTTGATCAGTTTGATCCAAGAAGGTGTGCTTCTATCTGCAGCCGGATCGCTCGTTTCTGGAGTGATCGCGCTGACCGTGCTGAATGGAATGGCAGTTCGGTTCACGATGGGTGCGTTTACGTTACGCATCGACGGCGTAGCGATCTTAATTGGTTGCAGCGTCGGACTGTTATTGGGTGTCGTTGGTGCGTTACCACCGGCACTGAAAGCGCTGCGAGCAGAAGTCGCAGCGAGCCTTAAAGCTGTTTAGTTTTGAAAACCCTTGTTTCGTTTTGGAGCGTTAAGATGAAAGTTTTCTTAAGTATCGCGTTGGTCGTTTTAACTCTTGCCTCTGTCGGCTGTCAGTCGAAAGACAGTAGCTCATCGACTGCGAATACCAGCCAATCCACTTCGTCTTTTCTTGTTGAAAGCGAGCCCACGGGAGCCATGCCCGTAGGTGAAGCTCGAGCAAAGAGCGAAGACGGTCAAGAAGTTACCCTTGTTGGTTTGATCGGTGGATCAAGCAAGCCGTTTGTTGAAGGACTGGCAGCGTTCACGATCGTCGATCCCAAAGTACCTTACTGCGCGGACGATGAAGGTTGTCCAACTCCGTGGGACTATTGCTGTCAGACAGAAGCAGTTAAGGAGAATATCGCAACAATCAAACTCGTGGATGAGGCAGGCAAGCCAGTTGCCTCAAGTGCTCGTGACCTACTAAAGGTCAAAGAGCTCTCGACGGTGGTTGTCAAAGGTAAAGCCAAGCGTGATGAACAAGGCAACCTTACCGTTGCCGCCAACCAAGTGTTTGTTCGGCCAGGTAAATGATCGTGGCAAAAGAACAACTAGATCTTAGCAGCCTGGCGCTAGATCGTACGCCGACAATCAGCGCAACCAAAACACCATCACTTCAACACAAGAAGCGATGGTGGTCGCGGTTTGTATTACCTGTCGCCGTTTTGTTGGGCTTTGCGATGCTGCTTTTCGCTGCGGCGGGCTCTCGCTTTATGCCGGCTCGCGCAGTGACGGTCGTTCCGGTGATTGTAAAACGAGCTGAGCTTCAGCAAGCAGGTACAACGCTATTCCAAGCGCCAGGCTGGATCGAGCCTCGTCCAACTGCCATTAGCGTTGCCGCGATGACTCCCGGTGTTATCGAGGAGCTAATGGTCGTGGGCGGGCAAACAGTTCAAAAAGGGGAGCCAATCGCACGATTGGTTTCCATCGATGCGGAATTGGTACTTGAGCAAGCGAAGAATGCCCTAGCAATCCGCGAAGGTGAACTTAATCGCGCGAAGGCGGAGCTTTCCGCAGCTCGCATTCGCTTCGACAATCCCGTGCACTTGAAGATTCAACTGGCCGATGCAATGAGCAATTTGACGAAATCAAAAACAGAGTTAGCCAAACTGCCCTTCCTTATCAAGTCTGCCGAATCGAGCGTTAAATACACGCTTGGTAGTATGGCAGGAAAGCAATCAGCCAAGGGGGCGATCTCAGATAACACGATCGCGAAAGCCGAAAACGAGCATGCGATGGCAACAGCAAACTTGCAAGAGTTGAAACAACGCGAACCTAATCTGGAACGCGAGGTCAGTGCGCTCGAGGAAGTCGTTCACGCTCTTGAACGGCAATTGGAGTTGCTGGTAGAGGAAACTCGGCAACTGCAAGAAGCAGAAGCGAAGGTTCAATCGGCGGAGGCTTATCGAAATGAAGCTAAGCTGCAAGTACGCCAAGCGGAACTTGCCCTCGAGCGGAGCACAGTACGCGCTCCGATGCAGGGTCGCATTCTAAAAGTGGTCGCATCTCCTGGATCGCGAGTCATGGGTCTTGAAACAACGGCTGGACAAAGCTCGAGTACGGTCGTCGAAATGTATGATCCACAAAAACTTCAGGTGCGAGTTGATGTGCGACTTGAGGACGTCCCGATGGTCACGCCGGGCCAACAGGTCAACATTGAGACCGCCTCTTCTGCCGATGTAATCCACGGTCAAGTGCTGCAGATAACCAGCTCGGCGAACATTCAGAAGAATACATTAGAGGTCAAGGTTGAGTTGCTTGATCCACCTCTGTCAGTGAGCCCCGAGATGCTCGTCACAGCCGCTTTTCTGGCTCTAAAAAGCGACGTATCGTCCGATTCAATGAGAGAGGCGGAGCGCATATTCGTTCCAGAGTCTTTCGTGCAGGCTAGCGATTCACAATCGTTTCTATGGATAGTTGATGAGAATTCAAAAGCGAGAAAACGCACGGTGCAGCTAGGTGGTAAAGCGGCCGATGACCTCATCGCAATCAAATCAGGTCTCCGAGTTACAGATAAGTTGATCGCTTCAGGAAGAGATGGCCTGAGCGAGGGTGCGAGGGTGCATGTAACAAGCGACGATCCAATTATAGGAATGAAATAGATGGCACTCGTAGAACTTCGTGGTGTAAGCAAGAGCTTTAGCAAGGGCGAAGAGACCATCACGCCACTTGACAACATCAGCATGGACATTGAGGAAGGCGAGTTCATCTCCTTAATGGGTCCCAGCGGTACCGGCAAAAGCACGCTGCTTAACTTGGTGAGCGGAATTGACCGGCCCGATGCGGGAACAATTACTGTCGATGGGACAGATGTGACCAAGTTGTCTCGCACGCAGNNGGCACGCAGCTTGCTGATTGGAGAGCTGCCAACCTTGGGTACATATTTCAGACACACAATCTCATTCCTGTGTTGACCGCTTATGAGAATGTTGAACTACCAACGCTGCTGTTGAAGTTATCCTCCGCGCAACGAAGGCAACGAGTTGAACTGGCTCTAGAGGCGGTCGGCTTGAGCGATCGAGCAAACCACTATCCCCGCCAGCTTTCCGGTGGACAAGAACAACGCGTGGGCATTGCTCGTGCAATAGTGGCTCATCCGAAAGTTGTCGTGGCGGATGAACCGACTGGGAGTCTGGACGCAGAAACCAGCGACCAAGTTCAGATACTTCTGCAGAGACTCAATCGTGAACTCAATATCACGATGTTGATGGTCACGCACGATAGCAACGTCGCGGCCATTGCAACCAAGCAATTAATCCTTGATCGGGGCAAGTTCCTGGCTCGCGCTGAAGGAGCAGCTCGATGATTGGTTATGTCTTGAAAACATTGTGGCGACACCGTACTCGAACGCTGCTGACGGTATCGGGTGCAG
>DNWZ01000002.1 GCA_003506095.1 Planctomycetaceae bacterium
TGTATCTAGCGGCATAACCAGACAGACGAACCGTGCTCAGCCAAACTGTCTCTCCGCTCGCGTCCGGCGGGCGGGCCATGGATTTGGGGCGAGGCAAGCCCGGATCGTAGCCCATCATCGCTGGCCGCGCCGCCGGTCAGCCACAACATCCTGTCGCCGCATCGCGTTTATAAGATTCAGACGAATCCCGCGCCTAGCATCTAGCAGCAGGAGCCTTATGAGGTCGTGCCTCTCGTACGGATCTGGGCGGGGAGCGGCTGGAGACAGCCGTCCCTACCGTGATCCTTTGCGAAGGCCAGCACTGGTTTTTGCCGAGCGGTTTGATAACTCGCTTGACCCAATTGGGATGCGAGAACTATACCGTTGCGTGGCACATCTTCACCTGTTTACAAATTCTAAAACCACTTACCAAGATCGCTTGATTCTATGCCCGTTCGTCCGACGCCTGTTGAATCTCGCCACTCACGTCGCGTTCGCTTCCCCGGAGGCAATGGTTTCGATTTGGCCGGGATCGTCGACCTGCCGTCCGCCGGACCGCATGAGTTTGTCGGTGATGGCGATACGCTGCGCGAAGAGGCCTCCGCGGACGTTGGCCCACTTCAACAATCGCCGGTCATCGTCTTTTCGCACTGTTTCACTTGCAACAAAGACCTCAAAGCAATCGTGCGATTGGGTCGCGCGCTGGCCGGTGAAGGGATCGCTGTGTTGCGTTACGACATGACGGGACTTGGCGGCAGCGATGGCGATTTCTCTCGTACGAACTTCACCACCAACCTCGCCGACCTTCGTGCCGCAATCCATTTTGCGACTGGCGAACTCGGACCGGTTACCGGATTGCTGGGGCACAGTTTCGGCGGCGCCGCTTCCTTGGCCGTAGCTGGTGATGCCTCAGGACTGCCGCAATCGCTGCGGGCGATCGCTGCTTTAGCCGCCCCCAGCGACACCCAGCACCTGGCCGCATTGATGGCCAAGATGAATCCTGCGATCCAAAACGACGGAGCCGGCGAAGTCGAGATCGGAGGCCGACGTTGGATGATTCGCCGTGAGATGCTCGACGATTTTCGCAGCCATCATCTCGACCAGTGGATCAGCAAAATCTCGCTGCCGCTGATGTTGCTGCATTCGCCTGTTGATCGAACTGTCGGCTTTGACCACGCACTGCGGATCATGCAGCTTGCATCAGGGCGTCGAGACGGGGCGCCGCCGACTGCGGTCAGCCTAGTTGCCCTGGACGGCGCCGACCATCTTTTGGCAAAAAACCCAGATGACCTTAGCTATGTCGCGGGATTGCTAGCATCATTCTATTGGCGACACCGCTAGCCAACGTCAAAGTTACTCGATCGGTATGCCAAGATGAACGTTCGCCATCCCCGTCGCATACTCGTCCTAGCAACAGCAATTGTCTTGATGCTGATGCAGCTTGCAACCGCCGAGCCGCCATCGGTATCGCCACCGCCCCATGACGCGCTCGCTTTGCTGCCGTCTGAAGAGGCACAAAGGGTTCTCCAGTGGGCCGCAGATTGGGTCAGCAAGGCGTTGCCATCGACCTATCATGGCGACAAAGACTGGGGCAAGCAGACGCGATTGTACGCTGGCGTACGATTCACTAAGCACGATGGGCGATTATCGACCAAACGCCGTTGGGTCGAAGTCGGCCATGGCCGCTGGATTCAATACGACATTGACTTGCATGACCCCGCGTTGCCTGATCGATTGAACATTCAAATCACGAAAGCCGAAATTGGCCCCGACCATCGCATTCACTTCGAGGCCCAAATCGATACTCGCGTTGACCTGCACATCCAACAGGAACGCTGGAATCTCGGTACGCGGTTGTTCAGCGTGTCGGTCAAGGGTGATGCTGCGATAAGAATGATCGTCGTCGGCGATGTCGGTTTTGCGTTCGACCTGACCCGCATCCCGCCCGATGTGGTTGCTGATCCCAATATCCGATCGACTCAGGTATCTTTAGTCAGCTTGAACATTGATCGTGTCAGCAAGATTGGTGGCGAGGTCGCCGAAGCGTTTGGCGATGTGGCGAAGCGAATCATTCGTGATGAATACTTGCCCAAACAGCAAGCCAAAATTACCGACCGTTTGAATACTCAGATCGATCGTCGCCGCGACCAGTTTCGCTTTGGGGCAAGCGAGTGGTTGCTAAAGACGCTGCCGACAACGCCAACCAAATGAGCCTCGCAATTGCCACTGGCGGTACGAAGGGAAGTCTTTCAGGTAACGAACTGGTCAGCTTCGCGAAAAGTCACCAGCTTACTCTGGTCAGGGTCCCACAGTTTCAGTCGCAGGCATCCAATGATGTCACGCGCGGTCAGCGTGGTGACAACTGGCGATTGCAATTCTTCCAACCCCGCCATCGCTTCGGGCAATCGATAGAACGGGATCTTGGCGTTCAAGTGATGAACGTGGTGATAACCGATATTACCAGTAAACCAATTCATCAACGGTCCCATTTTCATGTAGCTTGACGAATAGAGGGCCGCGTGGACATGGTCCCATTCACCGCCATCTCGGCGAATAACGCCGGGAAAATTATGCTGGGCATAAAACAGGTAGGCACCCAGGCAGGTGATGATCGCCATCGGCATCAAAAGCCCCAGGACTAAAGCCTGGACAGAAATAAAACTCAATCCGACAATCAGTCCCAAGTGAAGTAAAATCGCAAGGCCTGCATCATAGTTTTTTCTGGGATTCGTTATAAATGCCGTCAGGCACATTTCCCATAAAAACACGGTAAAGTAACCGAACAGAAAAGTCAGCGGATGGCGGCTGATCAAATAATGCAATTTGGCCCTACGAGACGCAGTGGCGTATTCGGACGTTGTCATCACGGGAAACGTCCCCAAGGTTGGGCCGTAATGCCGAGCGTTATTTTTGTGGTGGTCGTCGTGCGAGTGCTTCCAAGTGCCCGGTGGGCTTAAAGCCAATGTGCCAAAAGTCTTTAAAATTGCGCCAGCGACAATTGAGCCGTTCAGGATCGCACCGTGCATATAGTCGTGATAGAGAATAAACACTCGGATGAGCACAAGGCTGGCAATCAGGCTGCTGGTAACACAGACATACCAGGGCAAATCAAGGCAAGCGATCACCAAAAGTGCGGTTGCCACCACAAGAGTCGACCAAAAATGCCACCAACTCGTCCAGCGATGTTCCTGAGCGTAAACCTTGCTGGCGATTAAAAGCTCTTTTCCGCTTCGCATCAGTTGTTTTCGAAAGTTTGATTTAAACGGAGCAAGGGCGAATAGCGAAAGTGCCAACACCAAGCGACTTTATCGCATTGCCGCGAGATTATCGACAAAATCGCCTGTTTGTATAGTCGAACAAGACGGTAGTCGCTGGAAGCAGCAATGTGAAGATAGCTCACCGAAAAACCAAGCGTCCCGGCAACTTAGATCTTGGCAAAGAAGGTCGTGCAGGCGACCTTTTCCCTGAAAAACTGCATCCAATGGGCCCAGATCGGACTGGCTATCCCGGCCGATCTGGGCTACCGGTGTCGATCTTTGGGGCTTTCGTTGCAGGGACCGACGACGCCACCTCTTTGGGAAGGTCTGCACCAAGAATCATCCCCAGCGGCGCCAAGCCTTCGTATCGCTCGCAGGCCATGCGAGCCGCTATCAACAAAGGAACCGAAAGAAACACCCCCATCATGCCCCACATCCAGCCCCAAACAGAAATCGAAAGGAAAACCATGACCGGATTCATGCTCATCGATCGACCAAGAATCGATGGCGTGATGAATTGGCCTTCCACCGATGTGAGCAACAGAAAAGTCGCTGTGACGATAAATGCGTAATAGGTCGGTTCAAAGTTAACCAACGCCACAACGAAGACGATCGCAGCGCCGGCAATCGCACCTACGATCGGAATGAAATTGAATGCGAACGCCATTGCACCCCAAAGCATCGGCGAAGGCATCCCCAGCATCCACATTGCCATTCCGACGGCGATGCCCAGCCCAAGATTGATCACTGTTACTTGTGCGAGGTAACTGCTCAAACCTTCCTGGACATTTTGAACCACTTCCAAAAAACGACGCCGTGAAGTGAAATCCGGAAGCGATTTCATGATCCGCAGCAAAAGGTCGTCGCCGTGGGCCAATAGAAAATAGAGCAGCACACCGCTGATGGTGAAAAAAGTCACCACGTTGCCAGTGCCGCTTAAGTAAGTCAGGTTTCCAGCCCAAGCCGGTTGCTTAATCTCCACCGGTACCGGCGATTCTTCTAAACTCCCAACGTCTTCTGCCTCAGTCGTTTCTGCGATTCGCTCGGTCGCCTTACCAACCTCTTTCAGTCGCGCGGTGATAAACGACAGCTTCTCCTTGACAGTTTCCAAATACATTGGCGTCTGTAAAGCGGTTTCTTTGGCCGGTTCCATCACGAAAAAAGTGCCAAGGCCCAGCAGAATCAAAAACGCTGCCATCACACCCGCAGCACCCAACGACGAGGGAATGCCATAGCGATGTCCATACCGTACCGCCGGACGCAGGACGAGGTAAAGGACGATTCCCGTCGCAATCGGCACCGTTAGGCTGCGAGCAAAATAGAGCGCATAGATCACCAGCATCATAGCGCAGATGCGAACGGAGACTAAGCCTGGGGGACCTATAACTGATTCAGTCTCAATCCTGTCTTCCGTTGAACTGCTCACATATCATCCCTTAAACGCCGGCACACGGTCGCGGTCGCTTAGTGATCAACATCGATGGTCAACTCGCCCGTCGTGCGATCACGTTCGACCTCGACATATCCCCCCGGTGTATTAACGTCCATCACGGTTTCTTTGTTGTCGCAGCCGACGAACAAAAATCCCGCGAACATCGCAACAACCACTGCCAGCAGGCGAACAATCGTCTTTATAGGCTTCATGGCGTTCTCTGAATCGGAGGGTGATGGATCACCGATCGAAAAACAGAGCACGCCAGAATCAAAGCGAATAAGCCGTGGTCATTTTCCGATCAGAGAAGAAGTTCGCTGATGAGCAATCCACGTGCCGAAAAAATCCTCTGCCGCAGCAGTTTCACTCGATTGCTAGTTTGCGACGCAGCACCTTGTCGCCATGGGTGACGTACAAGTATTGATGCCCGATGCCCGCAAGGTTGCAACTTGTCAAAGGCTTTGTCGAGTCAGGCTTGGGCAATACACCACACTGGCGGCCCGTCGGATCAAAAACTTGTACACCTAGCGCCGAGGTGACGTAGTAACGTCCGACCTTGTCGACCGCCGTCCCATCCCCTTTTCCGCTTGCTTGATAAGGTGGCGGTTCGTTGAACTTAAACTCGCCTTCAGGATCGATCGGCACCCTCAATGTCATCGTTGGCATTTTTGCATTCAGCGTCCCATCGGTGTTGACTCGGAAAGTCCAAACAAATTGGCCTCCGTATTCAGACACCGCCAGCGTCCCTCCGTCTGGCGAAAGTGCGATGCCATTGGGGCGATTGATACCCGTATCAACAACCGCAGTCTCACTCGTTGCAGGATCGATTCGTGTGATCTGCTGCTCTTTCGTTTCCGTAATAAAAATATACCCCTCGGACGTTACGGCCAGGTCATTCGGGGTGACGCCCGTCGCCACCACCTTGATCGTCGCCGACTTCGGATCGATCGAGATCACACGATTCTTTGCTCCCTGGCAAGCGTAGATCAATCCGTCAGGCCCGAACTTCATGCCGCTGACCGCTTCCTTGACAATTTCAGTACGCGATCCGTCGACGGCACTGATCTTATAGACAGCCGGGGCCTTCATGTCTGAGAAGTAGAAGTTCCCTTCGGAATCGGAACAAGGCGCATCAGCGAATCCTAAGTCCTCTGCCACCACTTCCCAGGTTTCGCCTGGGATCATTAATCGTAGCAACGTCAGATCACCTTTGAGGTCACCTTTCGTATCGATCATGGGCTGATGCTGATCTTTACGCCACAGCCACGTCATCGCTTCTGGAAATTGCATGCTTGCGAAGTCGGCGTTGTGGGCATAACCCTCGGCCCAATCGAATCGAACATCGTATCCCATGTACTTGAGCGCTGATGCCATCAAGCGATTGGCATAAGGCCAACTGCCAAACGCATTGTCGACGTCACCGCTGGTGTCCGCCATATAAACCCGAATCGGTTTAGGTTCGGTTTTGCGAACCCAAGACGGGAACACATTTCCGCCGCGTAAGTTTGTAAAACTTCCGACATTGGAATAAACCTTACCGAATTGATCGGGTCGTTCCCAAGCCACATTAAAAGCACAGATCGCCCCTGAACTGGAGCCGCCGATCGCACGTTGGTTCGGATCTTTGGAAATGTTGTAACGTTTTTCGACTTCGGGCAGGATCTCCTCCAGCAACATACGCGAATAACGATCGCCGAGGCCGTCGTATTCGTAACCGCGATTCGAAGCTTTTCCACCATCGGGACGCGGTTTTGACTTGTCATGGCCGGGATTGATAAAAACGGCAATCGTCGGTGGCATATCTCCGCGAGCGATTAAATTGTCGAGCACGACGGGGACTCGCCAGCGACCTTTCGGGTTACTGAAAGATTGACCGTCTTGAAAAACCATCAGTGCGACGGGCTGATTGCCGTCGTATTGCGCAGGTACATACACCGACCAGTCGCGGATCGTGTTCGCAAAGATCTTTGATTCCCAAGCGGGCATTTTTTCGACGGTGCCGCGAGGAACAGTGTCGTTCGGTTCGGCATCAGCGTGTGGCGTCCATTGCGGTTTCGTTTCAGTTGGCGGCATGATTGTTGAGACGGCGTTCTCGTCCCACAGCCAACGCATGGCTTCTGGCAATTGATCACCACCCCAAACTCCGCTGTGCCCTCCATCGGTCATCACGAATTGGTACGGATAACCGGCAAACTGCAACGCCGCAGCCAAGTCTTGGTTGGCCAGCGGCCAATCACCGAACAGATTATTTAAATCGTCTTTGCCTTCTTGCAAGTAAACTTTGATCGGCTTGGGCGATTCTTTCGTCCTTCGCACCAGACCGGGGTAAGCCCAACCGCCACGAATGTTTGTATAACTGCCGATATGGCTGAGCACCTTTCCGAACTGATCGGGCCGCTCCCAGGCAGCGGTGAATGCACAGATCGCGCCAGAGGATATGCCCCCAACGGCACGCTTTTTGGGATCCGACGAAACATTTAAGTCTTTCAACGCAACCGGCAAAAATTCATCTATAAGAAACCGGGCATAAGCGTCGCCCATCGAATCATATTCAAACGAACGATTGCTGCGATCCTTTGCCCCGGGTTTGGTGGCCGGAATCGTTCCTGGATTCACAAAAACGGCGATCGTGACCGGAATCGCTTGCTGGTGAATGAGATTGTCTAAAACGATCGGCACACGAAAGGCGCCGTCGGACTTGGCGTAACTCGAGCCGTCCATGAAGACCATGAGTGCCGCTGGCTCATTACCCGTATATTGAGCCGGTACGTACACGCTGTAATCACGACGCGTGCCCGGATAAATCTCGCTGCTCTCGAACACGCCTGTCGTGATCTTGCCCTGCGGAACGCCAACTTGAACGTTTCGGTCTGGGTGATCCGGTCGCAATGATTGGTCAGCGAACGAAGAACCAGCCGATAAAAGAAGGGCGACGAGCAATAAAGGAATGATTTTCATTTCAAGTGCGACGATGGAGAAGAGAGCGGAGTTTGGCGGGGAATCACGGTGGGACCCGTCTTTTGACCAACCCAATTCTAATCAATCCTTGACTGCCCAGAGACTGGGTTAGCAAGCTTTTCAAGCCAGGAAGGAAGTATCGCGATGTCCGACCGTCATTTGGATCGCATTTTTGCCCCTCAAAGCGTTGCAGTGGTCGGTGCCAGCGATCGCGCGGGCAGTATCGGTCAAATCGTTCTTCAGAACTTATTGCAGGGCGGATTCAAAGGCACCATCTATGGGGTCAATCCTAAGCATGACCAAATCGGATCGATTGCCTGTGTCGGTTCGATCGCGAAATTGCCGGTACCGATCGATTTGGCTGTCATCTGCACCCCCGCGTCTACCGTGCCCGAACTGGTTCGGCAGTGCGGAAGTCACGGCATTCTTGGCCTGCTAGTGATCTCCGCTGGATTCAAAGAAAGCTCCGACGAGGGGGCATCGCTCGAACAAGAGATTGCTTCGATCGCGAAATCGTTTCCCGGGATGCGTATCGTTGGACCGAATTGCCTAGGAATCATTTCTCCGCATTCTTTATTGAATGTAAGCTTTGCATGTGATTTTCCGATCGCGGGAAAAGTGGCACTCATCTCACAATCGGGCGCACTTTGTACCGCGTTGCTCGACTGGGCGATGACTCAGCGGATCGGTTTTTCACAATTCGTTTCGATCGGCAATACGGTCGATGTTGGCATCGCCGATTTGATCGACTACTTTGCGACGGATTCACATACCGAAGCGATCATCTTGTATGTGGAATCGATTACTCAGAAACGCGCATTCATGTCGTCGGCCCGGGCGTTTTCGCGAGCCAAACCGATCATCGCGTATAAGGCTGGGCGGTTCGCTGAATCGGCAAATGCCGCAGCGTCGCACACCGGAGCGCTAGCGGGTGTCGATAGCGTTTATGACGCGGCACTTGCACGAGCGGGAATTGTCCGAGTTTTTGAAGTCGAAGATTTGTTTGATTGCACCGAGTTTCTTTCACGGCAACCTGTCCCACGTGGGCCACGTCTGGCAATCATTACCAACGCGGGCGGCCCTGGTGTGATGGCGACCGACGAATTGCTCGAACTTGGCGGCCAACTCGCACCGCTTTCATCTGACACGATTACGAGGCTCCATAAAGTCTTGCCGGCGGCTTGGTCAGGCCAGAATCCCGTCGANNCCCCGCCGCAGCGATTCGCCGACGCGTTGCCGATCGTGATGGACGATCCAAACATTGACGGTTTGCTTGTGATCTTATCGCCACAAGCGATGACCGATCCATTAGCGTCGGCAGAAGCGTTGATTCAAGCCGCTGGGCATTCACGTAAACCGATCATGGCGTCGTGGATGGGCGGACAACGCGTTCGCGCTGGTGTCGAAGCACTCAACGCCGCGAATATCCCGACTTACTCAACGCCCGAAAAGGCGGTTCGGGTCTTTATGCATGGTGTCACCTATAGCAACAACCAGTCGTTGGCTTATCAAAGCCAGCGACAGCATCCTGTAACATTCGCAAGCAGCCGCGATCAGCGTGAGAATCGATTCAGCGAAATCACGAATCATGATCGCAATCTTCTCACCGAATATGAGTCCAAGCAGATGCTCCAAAGTTTCCAGATTCCGGTTACCGATACCAGAATCGCGTTAACGATCGAGGATGCTGTAAACGCAGCCCAGCAGATCGGCTTTCCCGTAGTATTAAAAATCCACTCACCAACGATTTCACATAAATCCAACGTCGACGGGGTAAAGCTAAACTTATCGACCGAAGCGGAACTGACTGCCGCATTTGACCAAATCTATCGCAATGTCCGCCAACTCAGGCCATCCATTCATTGGACGGGTGTGACCGTACAACCGATGGTGACCGATCCCAACGGTTGCGAGTTAATTGTCGGCGTTAAGCGAGATGCCGTCTTTGGGCCCGTGATTCTCGTTGGCGCGGGCGGGATCGCGGCAGAAGTCTTTCACGATACAGTGATTGAACTGCCGCCGCTTGACGAACACTTGGCGACTCGAATGTTAGAATCGCTAAAGGTATGGCGCATTCTGAAGGGGTATCGCGGACGATCGGCAATCGCCCAAGACCAGTTGGTCGATGTGCTTCTGCGTCTGTCGTGTTTAGTGACCGAAAGACCTGAGATTTCCGAATTGGACATCAATCCGCTGTGGGTTACACCTGAAAAAATATTGGCGATGGATGCGAGGATCTTGATTGATCGAACCCACCGCGCCAATCATCTACACGATTGTTCGCATCTAGCGATTCGTCCCTATCCGGATGAGTATGTGAAATCGACAAACCTCGCCGATGGTACATCGATTACCTTGCGACCGATCAAACCCGAAGACGAGCCGCTTTGGCAAGAATTGATCGAAAGCTGTACCGCCGAGACGATTCGATCGAGGTTTCGATACTTATTCAAAGCTTCGGATCATTCCATCGCCGCCCAGTTTTGTTTTATCGATTACGACCGCGATTTGGCGATTGTTGCCGAAGTAACGGAAGATGGCCAAAATCGATTGATCGGAATTGCCCAATTGCTTTCCGATTCCATTCATTACGAAGCCGAGTTTGCCGTGATGGTCGCGGACCACTGGCAACGCAGAGGCGCGGGGTCAATGCTGGCGGATTACTGCTTAGGAATTGGCTATCGCTGGGGAATCCGATCAGTCATTGCAGAAGTCTCGCCCTGCAACCATCGCATGCTGCGAATGTTTGAGAATCGTGGTTTTAAACTCGACCATACCCAGTCCAACGACGTTGTGATCGCTCGTCAATTACGCAGTGAATCGGCCACAAGTGCTTAGATCGGCTTGAAGCCTTTATTGCGGCGGGTCACAGGTTAAGAGTTCATCGAGATGAATCTCAACGCACTCGGCTAGGGCGTCGGCGTTGTATCCGCCTTCGAGTGCGCTGACGATTCGTCCCTCGCAGTGTCGATTGGCGACGTCGATTAAAGTTTTTGTCAACGCTCGAAAATCTTCGCTCTCTAAACCGAGTGAGCCGACAGGGTCATTTTTATGACTGTCGAATCCGGCGCTGATCAGGACGAGTTGCGGCTTGATGTGATCGGCGAAGCGATGCGCGGCTTCATCGAACAGCGATAGTTGCTGCCAGCGTGATGTGCCGAATTTGATTGGAAGGTTCATTGTCGCACCGGCCCCTTCGCCCGCGCCGACTTCATCGGAATCGCCCGTGCCGGGGTAAAGTGGCCAACGATGCATTGAGAAATAACCCACGTTAGGATCCTCCCAAAAGATCGCTTGGGTGCCGTTGCCGTGATGAACATCGAAATCGACGATCATCACTCGCTCGATCTCCAATTCGCTGGTTGCAACACGTGCCGCGATGGCGATGTTGTTCAACAGACAAAACCCCATCGCATGATCGGGCATGGCATGATGGCCGGGAGGACGGATCAAGCAAAAGGCCGTTTTGTCTTCGCCTGCGACGACACGCACGACGGCATCGCAAACCGCGCCAGCGGCTCGCCTGGCGACGTCAAAGGATTTGGCGCTGACGACCGTATCGGCGTCGAGATGCCCACCACCGGACTGTGCGAACTGCTTTAAGGAATCGATGTAGTTTGCGGTGTGAACATATAAGATTCGCTCGACACTTGCCGATTCCCAGCTGGGGCGTTTGCAACTGGAATCCGCGGCAGTGAAGTTCAAGTGCCTAACGACCGTTTGCACACGTCCGGGACGCTCAGGGTGATCGCCGGTTTGATGTTCCATGAACACCGGGTCGTAGTAAAACAGAGTCATCGCAGGGTAGGCCGCTTGAATGGGGTTCTCACAGAGGCACCAAGACACAGAGGTTCTAAGCAGTCAACTCCGTGCCTTGGTGCCTCCGTGAGATATCTCGTTCGATTTGCAATTTGCCGTGCGCCGCTGGAGATCCGAATCGATCGCATGGAGCTTATTATCTAGCGATATCGAATGCGAAGATCAGTTCTTGGTCGCGAAGGTAGAGTGTTCCGTCGGCGATGACGGGGTGAGCCCAGATGGCGCCGCTGCCTCGGTCGGTCTTTGTGGTTTCGGGCAACTTGAGTTCCCCTACCTTTTTGAATGCTTCGCGACTCGGTTCGACTAACCATAGGGTTGCCTCTTCGTCGTTGTAGCAATAGAGCAAACCGTCGGCATAGGCGATCGAACCGCTGCGGTTTGGTCTCATTCGCTCCATCCATAACGATTCACCTGTTTTGACATCCTGGGCCATCCAAGCGCCGCCGCTGACCTTCGTCGCGCCATAGATCACTCCGTCGATCAACACGACTCCGCCGTGGTGATTTTGCATCGACTTGGTGCTTTCATGATAAACCTGTTCGGCTTGTATGGTTCGGTTTTCGCCGGCGGTGAGCTTAAGTAACACACTGCCAGCACCATAATCGCTGGTATGATAGACATAGTTATCAAACGGAATTGGTGTAGGGATCACAGCGACGTCGTTACCGGTCGCAGCGTTTTGGAACAGCAACTTTCCGGTCTCGGTATCGAACGCGACCAGTCCCGACTTGCTGGCAGTCACATAGAAGGAAACGTCGCCGATGGTATGCTTCATGGGTGAAACGTATTGCGCGGCGTTTTCATGGCCTGTCGATTTCCAAATTTCTTTGCCGGTCTTCTTATCAAAGCCGACCATAAAACTGGTTCCGCCTGGAGTCGCGATTACGCGGTCGCCGTCAATGAGAACCGATTCACTGAATCCCCACTTCGGGATCGACCCTTGATAGTCGGCGACAAAATCGACTGACCAGATCAGTTCGCCTTTGTCGGCGGTCAAGCAAGCGAGGACACCCGCGTCGCTGAGTGCGTAGACAAAATCGCCGTCGATCGTTGGTGTGCTGCGTGGACCGCCGCCCCAACCGTGCGCGTAATCTTCGCCGCTCGTTGCTCGGCTGATTTTGGTTTGCCACAGCATTTTGCCGCCGTTGGTGTCGATGCCGATCGCATAGCATCCGTCTTCTCGCGTGCCCATCGTGTAGAGGACTTTGTCACGAATGGCAAAGCCGCTGTAGCCGACGCCCGAATCGCGAAACTCCCATTTGATTTTCGGCCCACCGGCTGGCCACGTTTTCAACAGCGGTTGCGGTGCGGCGATGCCGTCGCGGTTGGGCCCTCGCCACTGGGGTGAATCGGTTTCACCGGCAAATGCGGCAGTGGTGATCGCAAGGCTGGCAATGCAGAGCGAAAGTCGGCGGATCATCATGGTATCGAACTTGGATCGAATGGCTGGACGGAGACTCGGGGACGTTCAAGTAGCCTTGATTATACGCGACGACCGACCGCCTGTGCATCAGTTGGTGGAGGCCAGTTCGGGTGTCGTTTGCAGCAAGATCATGTCGCGATAGCGGCCGGATTTTTCCAGCAGAGCATCATGCGTGCCGACCTGGACAATCCGTCCATCGTCAATCACCACAATTTTATCGGCACCGCGAATCGTGCTCAGCCGGTGAGCGATGACAAACGCCGTGCGGCCGCGCAGCAGTTCGCTCAAGCTTTGCTGGATCAGCCGTTCGCTTTCGCTGTCGAGGTTGCTGGTCGCTTCATCGAGGATCAAGATTTTCGGGTCCGCCAGGATCGCCCGGGCGATCGCGATCCGCTGACGCTGGCCGCCGGACAGCTTGAATCCGCGTTCACCGATCCGCGTTTCGTAGCCATCGGGCAGGGCGCTGATGAACTCGTCAGCGGCGGCGGCTTGCGCGGCGGCGATCATCTCTTCGTCACTGGCGCGGCGACGCGCATAAAGAATGTTCTCGCGGATCGATCCGTCAAACAGGAAAACGTCTTGTTCGACGATTCCCAACATTCGCCGGTAACTTTGCGGATCGACGTCGCGCAAGTCGTGGCCATCGACCTGAATCGAACCGCTGGTCGGGTCATAAAATCGGGCGATCAAATTGGTTAGCGTCGTTTTGCCAGAACCGCTGCGTCCGACTAGCGCAACGGTTTCGCCAGGTTGCA
>DNWZ01000721.1 GCA_003506095.1 Planctomycetaceae bacterium
AGATGAAACCGGTGATCGTGGCGACCCAAATGCTCGAATCGATGCATCACAGCAAACGCCCAACGCGGGCCGAAGCCAGCGACGTGGCCAACGCGATTCTCGACGGTGCCGACGCGTGCATGTTGAGCGGTGAGACGGCAATCGGTGATTACCCAGTCGAAGCCGTTGCGACGATGAACCGAATCATGGTTCACACCGAACAAAAATTGTTGATCGAAGACAGCAAAAAACCGGGGAAAACCAATCGAGTCCATCCGATCACGTCCGCCGTGACCGAAGCGGCAACGTCGATCGCCGAAGCCATTACGGCAAAGCTGATTGTGATCGCCACACACAGTGGTGGTACAGCTTGGGTGAAGAGCAAAAGCAGAAGTCGGATTCCGACCATCGGGGCGAGCGATAACCCGGCAGCGCTGCGCCGAATGAGTTTATTGTGGGGTATCAAGCCGTTGTATGTCGAGCAATTTGATGACACCGCAAAGCTGTTTGACAAGATCAGCCGCTGGGGGTGCGAGCAGGGATTCCTTGCGGTCGGCGATAAAGTGGTCTTCGTCACAGGCAGTGGCGTGATGCAAAAAGCCCATAATGTTTTGGTGGTTCACACCGTCGGACAAGATTAAGTGCCTATCCGAAAAGGGGGCTGACCCTCCTGGGCGAGACAAAACGAACGACGAAATCGACTCAGCTTTTAACCCTCCTATGAACTTGGCCGCAGGCTCAAATCGTAATCCTGCTTCAAAGCTTGCAATCACCAGACGACCTTTCAGTGGTCTGGTCATGGTACTGCTTGCCATTTTTTTGTCCGGGTACTTGTGCGCCTCGCGCCACGCCGACCGTGCGTTGGTGACCGAAAACGCTCCAATCGTATGCGATGCGGATCGAGACGATATTCGCGATGGAGCGTCTTCTCCCAGAGGTGGTTGCCGTTATGAAACGGAACTTTCAGGCTTTGCGGAGATCGATGCTCCCGGCCGCAAAACGTCGTCGGCTCGAGTATTTAAGAAACAGCGTGACGATGGCAACCCGGCGTTGGTTGATCATAAAGCCTGCTGCGGACTTTCTCGCAATCCGCTGATTCTCAAGTCGCTGCTGGCGCTGCCGATGGCAAACTGCCGCCCCTCTTTGCAAGACATTCAAGTCCGATTGCAAGTCTAAACATTCTGTAAAAAAGCGGCCCCTTGGTGTTGCATTTGCACCAGCATTCATGGGTGGGCAAAGGCTTTTAACCGCCCTGCCACCTGACCATGAAACCGATAGGCGAAAAGCGTCGGTTTTATCTTGAATCTTTTTTCTCACAGCATTCCTACAAAGCATTGGCCCAGTGGTTCAATGCTGCGGTAAGGCTGAAACGAGACGCGAGTCCTGCGGCTGATCCGGCCATCATCCATTTCATTCTTCGAGGTCATTTTGTTAGCCATTCTTCTGGTCGTTTTCGGCGGTGTTGCTTTAGTGTTAGGCGCCCATTGGTTGGTACAGGGCGCATCGCGTCTAGCAATGGGTGTAGGTGTATCACCCTTAGTGATCGGTTTAACCGTAGTCGCATTTGGGACCAGTGCACCGGAATTGGCAGTATCGGTCGCCTCCGCCGCGACCGACGCCCCGGAGATCGCGATCGGAAATGTGGTTGGCAGCAATATTTTTAATCTATTGCTGATCTTAGGTTGCTCGGCAGTTGTCACTCCGCTGATCATTGCTGGCCGCCTGGTTCGTTTGGATATCCCTTTGATGGTCCTTGCATCGTTGGTGACATGGTGGTTTTGTGCCGATGGCACGATCGGCAGGTGGGAAGGCGGCGGCCTGTTTATCTCGCTGATCATTTACACGGTTTGGCTGATCCGCAGCGGCGAAGGTGCCGAAGAAGAAATCGCCTCGATCCAGGAGGATGAACAAGGCGGTTCCGCTTGGGGGCGGTCAAAAACATTTCAAGTCGGATTGATCATCATCGGTCTGGCAAGCCTCGTCGCCGGATCGCAGATGATGGTTTCCGGCGCGGTTTCGATCGCAGAATATTTAGGTATTTCTGCGGCGGTGATCGGGTTGACGATCGTTGCCGGCGGGACCTCATTGCCCGAGCTTGCGACCAGCGTGATCGCAGCCAGAGCGGGACAGCGGGATATCGCCGTGGGCAATGTGATTGGCAGCAACCTTTTCAACTTGCTAGGTGTATTGGGTCTGTCCGCGGTTGTCTCGCAAGGCGGCCTGCCTGTGGCGTCCAGCTTTTTGAAGTTCGACTTACCTGTTATGGTTTTGGTTGCGATCATTTTGTTGCCGATGGCAGTTCGTGGACGCCGGATCGGCAGAACAGCGGGCGCACTGCTGCTGGTCGGTTACGTTGTCTACATCGTTTGGATGGTACGATCGGCTACGATTTCATAACCTTATGAATGACCCCAACCCGAAGAATCGAAACCGGTGGCTGGTGTGTTAACAGATTGGATCGATCGATTGCAGGAACATACCACCATGATCTGGTGGGCTTCGGGCATCAGTGTACTGATGTTTTTAGGGACGCTGGTCGCGATCCCGATCTTGCTGGTGAGGATGCCAGAGGATTACTTCGTCAGTCAACCGGTTCGTGATTGGCCCACTCGCCACCCAGCGATTCATATCGCGTTAGTATTGATTAAAAATCTCGTCGGATTTTCCTTACTACTAGCCGGCGTAAGCATGTTGATCTTACCCGGGCAAGGTTTGCTGACGATGTTAGCAGGGCTCACACTGCTTGATTTTCCTGGCAAAAGAAAGTTCGAGCTTTGGATGATTAACCATCGACCACTGCGACAAGCGGCGAATTGGGTTCGACGCAAAAACAACCGGCCACCGCTGCGTTTGCCCGCAGGTCGCTAGTCATTCGCTTGCATGACACCACTGTCGTCCAGATCTTCTGGCTCTTCGATCAACTCTTGATAAGCTTCGTCCAAAAGTTCGCCCAATTCTTTCAGTTCAGTAATCTGTGCCGGAGTCACGGACATGTATTGAAAGATTTTCGATTCGACAAACGTTGCTTCGCCTGCGGCATTCGTTTGCCATCCGATTCCCGAAGCGGTCAGGAAATGAGATCGATCACAGTTCGGACAAGATGAAAGCGTGAGCGCGACCGTCTCATTTGCGTTCTCTTTTATTTTCAGTTTTCGGATTGAATGCAACCAACCTTCGCGCACGCTTTGCCACGACGGATCATCAGGCGATACAGGCAATTGCAACAACGATTCGGCTGGCTCGTTCCATTGATCGCACGTTTCGCAAAATGGCCGGTCGTCCCAAACGGTCGCAAAGGTTGATTTTGTGAAATAGGCGATTGCACCACATTCAATCAACCACACAATTATCAAAGCAAGCCCCGTGATCCCTTCGGCGTTCCCGTTCTTGAACAGCACCGACATCCAGCTCGCGATCTCGTTCGGCAAAAATCCTTGCAAAGCGAACAGAACTGGATTCGGTGCATTGACTTTACCCAGCACCAACAGGGCGCGATGAATCCCCCAAGCTGAATAATAAGCGACCAAGAAGCCGACAATCACGGTTACGAACGTGAATAGCGGCGAACGGACCTTACCGATACGACAAACCTTCGCCGCCAACATTCCGATCACCCAACCGAGCCCGACTGATCCGATCCAGCGCAGCTTGACCATCGGCACGTGGACGATCCCGGCTGAATACAGCATTCCAGCGACCGCAGAAATCGGAATCAGAACCGTTACAACCAATATCCAAGCCGTCGGCGGTACCATCCCGCTTGCGGTATAAAATGTCGATCGTGGCGTCGCAGCACTCATCGGTTAATTGGACACCTTGAAAAACGAAGCTTTAGAAACTATTCAAAAATGACAAAAGTTAATTCGGCAAGCTGGCTCTTGCCCGGTTAAATCACGATTCGCTGCAGATTCATTTCTGCGGGTGTGATTTCACCTGCTGGGCACCCCAGCGACGCGTCAATCACGTTATCATGCGCCGCGGGAACGGTTAAACGACTCGACTGTCGATCTACCGCAAGCCTAACCGTACTAGTGCCATGATACCAACGACGATTGGCTTGGGGCGTCAGTTCACCAACGCAATCCGCGATCGTGCTTTACCTCGCAGCATCGGCTCCCTTCTGATGACAGAAAAATCGTGGCTGCCGTTTTCACACTGGAACCTACGTTACAATCCTTTTGGCGAATTGACGCCTTCCGAACGAGCGGCTGTTGCGGTTTTTGACGTCCGACCGATCGTACAGCAGCTTGCCCAAAAACAAACCGCAGTACAGTTCATCGGCCCTTGCGGACGCGGAAAAACCACACGTTTGCTCGCTTTGCAACGCCATTTGGCGATTCCCAGTACTGCAACGATCTACCTGCCGCCGCTTTCTTGGGCAGTCCCGCGATGGTGGTACAAGACGTTACAAGTCGTTGGCGCGCCGATCATCATCGATGAAGCCCAGCGGATGCCTCTGCCGGTGCGAAAGATGATTTTTCGCCGTCGTGTTCCGCTGGTGCTCGGCACGCATCGCGACCTGACGGGGCCATTGCGCCGCGCCGGATACCAAGTATTTACGTATGCTGTCGGTCCGCAGAACGACGCACGCCATGTCGCTGCGGTTGCCAATGCGAGACTCTCTGCCGCTAGGCTGACCCCGGCCGAAGTGCCCCAATTATCGATCGAGGATGCCCAGCGTTTGGTCGCGCGGTTTGGCGACGACTTGCGCGAGATCGAATCGTTTCTTTATCATCAAGTACAACAACAGGTCGGTTGTAATGGCCAAATGCGGTTTGTCGATTGAACTCCAGCAGGTTGATCCGGCGCTTCAAGGCGGCGACAAGGTTCGCGGGCACGTCCGCGTTGACGCCGATGCAGACGTACGTTGCCGCTCCATCACGGTTTATGCGGGCTGGCGAACGCGAGGCAAAGGGAACGTCGCCCAAGAATTAGGTCCGAAAGTCGAACTGTTTAGTGGCGACTTGGCGGCTGGGCAATCGATGCGATTTCCGTTTGAAGTCGACGCGATGCGGTGGCCACCATCTTATAACGGTTATCAATTCAGTGTTGAACACTTCATCGAAACGACGGCGGATATTCCTTGGGCATTCGACCCGAAGGTTTCGACTCCGATCCACGTTTTGCCGGGTGAAACTCGCGAAACCGACTTCCCCCAACCGATCGTTTTGGGCAAGTTCCCACAAGTCGCTGTTGCGAGCGTATTCAGCGTGATGGGCATGGTAACCATGTTCATGATGTTAGGACCAAACCCAATCGTGCTGGCCATTGCGCCAGTGGGCATCATGTTAGTGATTTTTGGTCTGTTGCTAACATTCAAGTGGTTGCCGAAAATGTATGTGGGACAAGTCACTTATGAATTGAAACCGCAGCGTCTTTGCCCCGGCGAGTCGCTATCGGGATCGTTTTCGATCCGTCCCAATCGAACGATCAAACCGGAATACATTCGCCTGAGGATCACTGCTACCGAAACTTGTATCTCGGGCAGTGGCAGTAACGCCAAAACACATCGTCACGAGTTATTCCAACGCGACATCATGCTGGCCGATCATCCGGAACTGGCTGGCGACAAAACGATCCGCTATGAGATCAATACACGCCTGCCACCGGTGGCCGCTTATTCGATCAAGCTGACCAGTAACGAATTGCAGTGGTTGACCGAATTGCGAGTCGGCATTCCTGGGCTGGTCGATTGGAAAGATCGTCGGGCGCTGACGGTGGTACCGCCGTCGGACCTCGGCGCAGCCGCCAAACTCGGCAGCGCCCTGGATGCGGCAAAGTATGGCGATGCAGCCGGTGCGGACGTGCCAATGGATGGCTACGACCTAGACGCGTCGCCGGGCGCGCCCGGCGGCGATGCCGCAATCACGTTTGATGAAACCGTCGGACACATTTGGTCGATCCACGACCAGCCCGATCAGGTGGAAGTATTGGTCGACGCTGTTGCCGGTTTGCCGATGAATATTTCGGCGAGAATCGAGCGGCGGTTTCTCGGCGGCGGCAGCGACGATCCCGAAATCAATCCCGACGAACACTTGGTTTGGGCTCAATACGCCTCTCCGCCGTTGCTGATGTCTTTGTACGTACCGCAATCGATGGGCGACGATTTCGATCGAGCCCATTCGGCGATTTGGCGGGGGCAGGGAGAAATCGTGGGCTGGAATCGTCGCGATGGTCGATTGCAAATCAGGGTTTATGCCTAAAAACATTGCCCCAAGCTGTTCGGGTCGGTAAACTACAAAGCTCGTCCGCTAGCCGCCGATGTGTCGATTCCTGTCCAATGCAACCGTTGTGGATCGTCCAGCATGCATGCCATTGATTTGCCGCATTTTGTTTTGAATCGACGCTTTGCCTTGATTCGCTACGGGCTCTGCCTTGCGATCGGTTCGGTATTGCTTTCGATCGGCGACCCGATGATGGTTTCGCCGCGGATGCCTTCGGCCGAAAATACACTGCTTGGGCAAAGTGCGGCGCACGCGGACGACACCGAATTGCCGGCGTTTCTGCGACAACGGTTCAGCATTCGTGCGTCGAATCGCCGCGACAATGGCGACATGATCCAACTGATCCGCCCGCTAGCCGAAGCGATCGGGCCATCGGTTGTGCAGATCGTTTCCGACGGCACGCCTGTGTCACTCGGCACGATTGTCTCCAGCGACGGATACATCCTGACCAAACGCAGCGAACTCTCCGGCGATCCGATCCGTGTCCGACTTTCCGATGCTCGGCTATTGCCGGCTCGTGTGGCTGCGGTCCGGCGTCAAAGCGATCTGGCGCTGATTCGTATTGAAGGTGCTGGTAGTGACTTGCAACCGATTAAGTTTGCGAAAGAAACCGAAGCGGTCGTCGGCTCGTTCTTGGTTAGTGTAGGACGGACCGGTGTTCCGATCGGCTTAGGCGCCGTCAGCGTGAGACCGCGGACTGTCGAGCACAACGGTCGATTGGGTGTCGTTTTGGTCGACGAACGAGGTCAAGCAACCGTGCGTGGCGTTTGGCCCGACAGTGGTGCCGAATCGGCAGGCGTGAAGCAAGGTGATCAAATCATTGCGATTGATGACCGCAACGAGACCAGTCGTAACGCGGTGATTCAAGCTTTGCGAGGCATGTTTCCTGGCGAGAGCGTCAAATTGACGATCAATCGCGAAGGCGAAACGTTGAACCTGATCGCGAAGATCCAAGACTTTGGGGTGATGCAAGAAACCGAAAACGATACCAAAGTGAACGGCCCACGCAGCACTCGATTAAGTGGGTTTGAACGAGTCCTTCAACATGACACGGTATTGAACCCTGATGAATGCGGAGGCCCCGTTATTGACACTTCCGGACGCGTAATCGGTATGAATATCGCACGCGCTGGACGTGTGCTCAGTTACGCATTGCCGGCATCGTTGGTGGTTCCAGAAGTCGACAGTATGTTAGCCGAAGCCCGCGGCCAAGCTGGCGGAAAGTAAAGGACGAATCCAGATTCGGCGGTAACAGCTAGTCAGCAGGGCTGCGAACAGCAGGCGTCCGAGCGTGTCACGTTCTCATGAATCCTTATGCACCCGCAGCACCCGTTATCGAGCCGATTCCGGAACCTCAAAAGGCGGGATCGGGATTCAAGCCCACTTGGACTTTGTTGATTGATTTAATCATCACGGGAATCTATCTGATCGGACTTGATCGCGTTTCGGTTCATTACCAAGCGTTCTACTTCAACGGCGAAAGTTCGGCGTTTTTTACATCAATAGCGAACGATTTCACGCTCCTTGGTGCAATCATTGTATTGACCCTTGCCGTGCTCGGCGGCCAACCGCAAGGCTATTCCAAAAACATCCGGTTCTTCGCGATGGTCATTTGCATCGCCTTCGCTTTTCACTTTCCCACCGGCCAATTCACCTTCATCACGCTGTTGCGTGCGACTGTTCTTGGTTTGGCCGTCTTTCCCATGATCCTATTTGGTCACAGCATCCCGCATTCACTGACTCGAGCATGGATTGGAATGCGTGGGAAAGGTCGCCTGAACGATCGATACCAAGAAGCTTAGAGCGGCGCAGGCAAATCTCGTCGACGAAAGATTGCGATCGCTAAGGCATAAAAGAGGATGCCGCCAACGATCAACATCAGCGGATAAACCCCGGGCCCAAACCACGACTCGGCGTCGGGGCCGGTTAATCGCCACGGAGCCGACATGCCACCGCTGGTGATTTCGGCAATCTGCTTTTGCGGCCGATAGCAGTTAAAAAACGACCAACCACGCAGCCAATTGAGCCGCTCAGCGGCCTTGCCGAGCCCAAAAATCACCAATTGCAAGACATAAACCGTCATCACCGCACCAACGGTTCGCCAGCGATAACGATCCAAACTGCTAAAGAATGTCGACAAGCCGAGTATAAAGAATCCGAACGCGAAGAGCGCGAATACTCCGGTGCCAAAAACCCAAGGATCGACCACACTGCTCATCGGAAACGATTCTTGGGTCGGCCCACCGGTTGTCAGAGGAATCTCAAACGCGGTAAACGGCAGTCGAAACGAGGGCGGAGGAACAGTCTCCGTGATTGTCGTGCGAGCGATCCCGACGGCGATTCCTGCCCACAAAGAGAGCGTCAGAAACGCTAAGCCGCTGACCGCGACGAAGGCGTGAGATAATAATAAACGGGTTCGCGAAATCGGTTGAGCCAACAACATCTCCAGCGTCCCTCGGCCGAGTTCGCCACTGACCACGTCCGACCCGCGTGCAATGCACCAAACAACGGTGCAAAGGATGACGATCGGTTCGTCAAACGTCATGCCGACGCGCCCGGTGTGCGTGAACAGAGCATCAAACCCGATTGGTGCGAAGCGTTCGAAATCACGAAACTGCTCCAAGATCGTGCGGAATTGCCCCATGTCGACCAGGCTGCTGACCCAGACACGCACCCACGCAAAGGCGAACAACGCAAGGGCGCAAGCCGACCACAACAGCGCCGCTTGACCAATGTAGGTGCGGACTAAAACGCGATTGATCATAGTGCGGGCACCTCGTCAAAATGGACCGCATCATAGACCGCTCGTAATCCGAACGCTTCGACTCGGATCTCGGACAAACCCAACGACGCCAGCCAAGGCAAAACCGGTGCGAGGTCGCCACTGGTTTCGATCGTCACCCGACCGGTTGCCTCGTCGCACTGGACGCTGGGCACAAATGCCGCGATCGAGTCGGGAACGATCATCGAACCGGTTGCTCGATTCGCGTCACCCAAGCTCCCTCGCGCGACGATCCGATGCCGAGCTTTTAAATCCGATAACGATTGGCGGTGCGCCAGACGGCCACGTCGCAGCAGCACCACCGAATCGCAGACTTCTTCGATTTCGGACAACACGTGCGACGAAAAAATCACGGTGCGACCGTCGTTCTTTGCGGCCATCACCATTTCAAGCACTCGCGAACGAACCGTCGGATCGAGATTGGCGGTCGGTTCGTCCAGGATCAGCAGCGGAGCCCGCGATCCAATGACGGCGGCAATCGCCAATTTTTGTCGCATACCGGTCGACATAAAACTGACCATCCGCCTCAAATCGAGTTCCAGACGTTCGGCAATTGCCAAACTATGGTCCAAGTCGCCTTCGGGTTGAATGTCGGCAAAGAACTTCAGCACGCTGTGCCCGCGCATGTGTCGTGGCAACCGTGCGTCGCCGGGCAAGTACGACACCTGGCGGCGAACCGCGACGGAATCGATCGCCGGATCGATGCCCATCACTTCGGCATGCCCCGACGTGCGATGAATGAAGCCCAGCAGGGTTCGAATCAGCGTCGTTTTCCCCGCACCGTTGGGCCCCAACAACCCGAACACTTCGCCACGCGGAATCGTCAGATCCAAGTCGGCCAGTGCTTCGAAATCGCCATATCGTTTGCCCAGGCCGACCGTACGCACCGCTGGCAGTGCCGAACAATCCGCGTTCGCACCAGCAAAATTGCGAGCCACGTTGACGCTTGACGGCCCGCCGCGATGTGGGTCCCCAGCACCGCTGGAGCGATTGATACTTGACAGGGAAGGGTCTACAAGCACTCGATTACAACTTCTGAAATTGGCGTTAAAGTTTCGACGTGACAACAGAGCGAACGATTCATGATATTGGTCGCGTACACCCCATTGTTTCCGCGACGTCAACCGGAAACAGTGTTACCACGTTTGCGACCGATTTTATATGCCGTGATGCGATGGCAGGCAGCCGTCAACCTAACCCAACCAGTATTTTGTATCCGCGAAAGAAAACATGACCACCGCTGACCAACCGACCCACTCCGCTGCAATGCCAAACGGATTTCGTTATGCGGGGATCACCTGCGGGCTGAAATCGAGCGGAAAACCTGACATGACGCTGATCGTCGGCGATGGCCCGCTGGTCGCCGCTGGCGTCTATACCACCAACCAAGTTGTTGCCGCGCCGGTGACACTCTGCCGCCAGCGAACGCCGTCCAGCAGCACTCGGGCGGTGATCATCAATAGCGGCAATGCCAACGCGTGTACCGGTGATCCTGGGATGCGCAACGCCGAAGAGATGACAGCGATGGTGGCGTCGAAAATCAACTGTTCACCCGGCGACGTTTTGGTGATGAGCACCGGGGTGATCGGCAGGCCGATGCCGATGGACAAGGTACGTCGCGGGATCGATTCGGCAATCGCGGAATTGGCTTCTGGGGAAGAAGCGTTTGTGCGCGCCTCCACAGCGATCATGACCACCGACGCCTTTCGAAAATCGATCACCGCTTCGGTCGAAATCCAAGGCAATACCTATCGCGTTGCGGCAATGGCCAAAGGCGCCGGGATGATCGCGCCGAACATGGCGACGATGCTGGCCGTCGTGATGACCGACGCACCGCTGGCCCAAAGCGACTTGGTCGAATTGCTGCAACACTCGGCCGATCGCAGCTTCAACCAGGTCAGTGTCGATGGCCACACCAGCACGAACGA
>DNWZ01000338.1 GCA_003506095.1 Planctomycetaceae bacterium
GTTGGGACGAAGCGAAGCGAATCGCATTTTTAGAAAGTGAACTGAAGTCGCAACGTCCATTTTTGGTCGCCGGGCGCAGCGCGGGCAAGGAAGCTGATGCGGTGCTGGGGGCGCTGAGCGTCGTGCGACAGTACTTGCACGCGTTCGGTTCCGAAGGGCTCGGGTCGTTGATTGTCAGCATGACACGACAGGCGTCTGACTTGTTAGGCGTCTACCTTCTGGCTCGTGAAGCCGGTCTGTTGGTCGATACCGATCAAGGCGTTATCTGTCCGCTGCAAGTGGTTCCGTTGTTTGAAACGATCGACGATTTGCATCGCAGCCCAGATATCTATGATCGTTTCTTGTCCTGTTCATTGACTCGGCGGAGCATGGAATATTTGCAGCGGCATGCGCGTGCTAGCCATGCGACGGGGCGTCCGATGACCGGGCAAATTATGATCGGGTACAGCGATAGTAATAAGGACGGGGGGATTCTGGCCAGCCTCGTCGGGCTTCGTCATGCACAAGATAAACTGGCCAACGTTGGTCGCAAGCATTCCGTTCACGTTAGGTTTTTCCACGGACGAGGCGGAACGATCAGCCGCGGTGCCGGTCCGACACATCGTTTTATAAGATCGTTGCCTGACCGCACATTGGAAGGCGATTTGAGGCTTACCGAACAGGGTGAAACGATTGCACAGAAGTATGCGCATCAGCCGACCGCGATTTATAACTTAGAGCTGTTTTTAGCTGGTGTGACGACAAAGACGTTAACCGATTTGCACGTACAACAGAGTGCCAATCCGCTAGAGCCGACACTCGTTTCGCTAGCCTCCTGGGCTCAAGGTGAGTATCACGATCTGTTGCACAGCAAAGGTTTTTTGGACTTCTTCCGCCAAGCGACGCCGATCGATGCGATCGAACAGAGCAGGATTGGTTCCCGGCCCAGTCGTCGAACTGGCCAACAATCATTAGCCGACTTGCGAGCGATCCCATGGGTATTTAGCTGGGGACAAGCAAGGTTTTATCTATCAGGTTGGTATGGTGTCGGAACAGCCTTAGAACGATTGAAGAACGAGCAGCCGGATATCTATGCGAAATTACCGCAACAATTAGGCCAATGGGCACCACTGAGGTATTTAATCAGTAACGTTGCGACATCGGTTGCAGCAGTGGATGGTGATGTGATTCGCGAGTATGCGGCATTAGTTGAAGATAAACCGCTGCGGGATCTGTTTCTTGACAGGATTGTCCAGGAGTGGGACTTGGCAAAAAGTCACGTCGAGCACATTTACGGAGGATGTTTGGATGCGAAGCGTCCGAATGTTCGGCGAATGATTCAATTGCGCAGCCAAGGATTGCGGATTCTGCACAATCAACAGATCGGACTGTTGCGACGGTGGAGAAGTTACCATCGGATGGGCGAAGCGACGCAAGCTGATGCGTTGTTGCCACAGTTGTTATTAACCGTCAACGCGATTGCATCGGGTCTTGGAGCAACGGGCTAGGGTGGACCGACTGAAGCGCCGGGCACAACTTAATCGAAGAGATGCGATTAGGCGTAGCGGACGATGCCAGGCTTCTGTTGGTCGCTTGGACAGTCCAAATGCCGGCAAAACCCGCAAGGGCACTTGACGTTCACGCGACGCTTGTCGCGTTTCCGGCCGTAAATTACGGACTTTTTGTAAGAGGCGACGGTCGGATTCGAACCGACGAATAATGGATTTGCAATCCATCGCCTTAGCCACTTGGCCACGTCGCCTTACCAATCGGCTCGTTGCGGTTATGCCGAACGAACGATTTAACCAGATTAGGGAAACTTTCGCTCCGGGTCAACGGGTACTGGCTGTATCACCCAGTACGATCGTTCCGATTGTGTGTGTCTTATCGGCTCGGTTAGTGTGCAGGCTTGAGCCGGAGTTTTCTGGGGTGCAATTTTTTTACCATTGCGATTGAGCGGCCATGGGGGCTGGGCGATGCAGGGCAGTGTTTTATGATCTTCGTCTGTCCTGCCCGCCGACTGTTTTCCCCGCCAAACTCGTTGGAATCTTCACACCATGCCTTTTAAAAAATCAGCCCTATTGTGCCGCTGGGGCTTGCTGAGCACCGCAGCGATCAGTCGTAAAAACTGGAAGTCGATCGCGCTGTCGGCCAGCGGTACGATCACGGCCGTGGCTAGTCGCGATGCCGCCAAAGCTCAGCAGTTCATCGACGAATGCTCTGCTGAGGTGCCATTTGCGAAGCCGCCCGCTGCGGTGGGCGACTATGATTCGCTGCTTTCGCGCGACGATGTCGATGCGGTCTACATCGCTTTGCCGACTTCGTTGCGGAAGCCATGGGTGTTGAAGGCGGCTGCGGCGGGTAAGCATGTGCTGTGCGAAAAGCCGGTGGCGGATTCGGCCGAAGATGCGGCTGAAATGATCGACGCCTGTCGCGCCGCAGGAGTTCAGTTTATGGACGGCGTGATGTTCAGCCACAGTTCGCGTTTGACAGCCATTCGCAAGGCGATCGATGGGGACAGCGGGATCGGGCCGCTGCGACGAATCACCAGCTCGTTTTGCTTTCACGGCGACGAATCGTTTCAACGCGGAAATATTCGTGTCAACTCGGCTCTGGAAAGCCAGGGTTGCTTGGGCGACCTCGGTTGGTACACGCTGCGGATGATTCTGTGGGTGATGAACTTTCGCATGCCAACCAGCGTCGTCGCTCATACACTGAAGACCATGCGAGGCGACAGCAGCCCGAGCGATGTGCCGGGCGAGTTTTCTGGCGAACTGTTTTTCGACGGCGGCGTTTCAGCTCATTTCTTCTGTTCGTTCTTGGTCGAAAACCAGCAATTGACGACGATTTCGGGTGAGAAGGGGTATATCACGCTCGACGATTTCGTGCTGCCGTTTTATGACGCGGAACTGGCGTGGGGCGAACATCGGCACGTGCTGGAAATTGACAATTGCCGCTGGAACATGCAACGCCACAGCGCGCGGTCGGCGGTAGTGGAGTACGCCAGCGGCGAACCGAACGCTCAGGAAGTGAACATGATCGAAGCGATGAATCGCTGTGCGATATCCGGCAAACTGGATCCGCACTGGCCAGCAATCGCGCTGAAGACTCAGCAGTTAATGGAAGCATGCCGCAGAAGCGCGGATGCTGGCGGAGTGCGTGTAAAGTTGTCGGTTCAATAGCGAACCTAGCCAAAAACCGCATCAACGGCGTGCGGCGGAGTGTGCCAGCGGCAGCCACGCAGAGTCCTGCTTGCTGCTGTTGACACATTGTTGGATGAAGAACATCCCTTCGACCCCGTCATACACGTTTGGATAAATCGTGTCGCGACGTTCGATGTTGCCGCCGCCACCGCGAGTCGCCATGGCATCGAATGCGGAAGCATAAATGTTTGCGAACGCTTCGAAGAACGCTTCCGGGTGACCGCTGGGCAATCGGCACGCTGCGGCACCGCTGGCATTCATATACGGTGCGTTCGGATCGCGAGTATAAATTTGATGAGGTTTACCGTTTTGCCGCACGATCATCTCATTCGGATTTTCTTGCCGCCACTGGATCGCTCCCTTGGTACCATCGATTTCGATCGATAAATCGTTCTCGCGGCCGTGGCTGATCTGGCTGGCCGTAACCGTCCCCAAGCCGCCATTCTCATAACGAATGATCGCGGTCCCATAATCGTCCAATTGGCGACCTTCGACAAACGACTTCAAGTGACACGATACGCTGTCGGGCTTCAGCCCGGTCATGTATCGTCCCAAGTTATAGGCATGGGTGGCGATATCGCCGAACGCCCCGGCAGCGCCGCTCTTGGTTGGGTCGGTTCGCCAAGCCGCTTGTTTTTGATCTTCGCTTTCCAATTTGGTTCGCAACCAACCTTGGATGTATTGTGCTCGGACGGCTTGGATCTCGCCCAATTCACCGGACAGGATCATTTCGCGAGCCATTCGCACCAACGGGTAACCGGTGTAATTGTGCGACACGGCGAAGACGACATCCGATTCTTCGACCAACTTGAGCAGTTCTTCGGCTTGCGCCAGATCGAACGTCATCGGTTTGTCGCAGATGACGTTAAAGCCAGCCGAGACTGCTTCGCGAGCGATTTCGAAGTGCGTGTGGTTGGGGGTCGTGATGCTGACAAAGTCGATTCTTTCGCCCGTTGGCAATTTACTTTCGGCGTCAAACATCGCCTCGTAACTGCCGTAGGCTCGCGATGGGTCGATGTCATAGCTTGGGGCCGACGCCTTGCTCCGCTCTGCGTTGCTGGACAATGCACCGGCAACGACGGTGGCACGATTGTCCAAGCAAGCGGCGATCGAGTGGACACGACCAATGAACGAACCTTGGCCGCCACCGACCAAGCCCATACGAAGTTTACGGTTCAGCGGTGCGTTGATGCTCATCGGAGAGGATTCCTGCGAAAGGTTGGAGTGGAGATTCGATGCAACGATTGCAATCGTAAAGCGATCGAGAATTGCCTACAATGAGGCCAGCGACGGCGTTGTGGCCATCGTTGGTCGTAAAGTTAAAATAAAATTTTCCGCGGGATGATCATCAGGCAAACCATGAACCAGCAAACGATTGAAACTGAATCCTGCTGCGCGAGCAGTGAAAAATTGGCCCTGGCAAGCGATTCCGCTGTCTTTCGGCAAGCCGCAACCAGCCGCGGCTGGATTGTGGCGTGTGCGACGATGGCTTGCGTGACGATCGTGTCGCTGGCCACGGCTGGCTATTTTGTCGGCGTTTCCAACGCAAATCGCAGCGACAGCGACGCCAGTGCAGCGAATTTTCGATTTCCCTTGCCCGAAACCATTAATGCCGTGGGAGCGGTTGCGAACGAAAAGTTCTCGATCACAACCGGTGTGGTCAGCGAAGAGGCCGAAGGATTCTTTGTGCTGGACCACAATTCAGGGATCGTTCAGTGCACCGTTTACTATCCACGTCAGAACCAGATCATGGCTTCGTTTACTGCGAACGCGGGCGAAGTTCTCGGGGCCGGTGGCAAAGGCGGCAGTTACCTGATGGTCACCGGGCAAGCGGATCTGTCGCGGGGCGGTCGCCCGGGGATTCTTGCTCCCACAATCCTTTACGTTTTGAATACGGCGAACGGAAACTACGCACTCTTTTCAATTCCGTTTGACCGCCAGGCGGTCGCCCAGGGCCGTCCGCAACAGGGGATAATGATTCCGGTCGGCGCTGGTACGGCGGCGGTTGTGCCAACGCGATAACGAGTTCGAGCACGGATTGCAAAGCTTGAGGTTTCACCCGCGACATCAGGTCGTGGGGCCAGGACCATCTCGATCCGGGCCTGTTTCGATCAGGCTGACAGCCTTACCCATTGATCAATGGTTCAAAGAACTTGCCTTCGTTGATCGTGGGACGCTCGGGGCGGCCTTTGTGCATGTAAGTCAATTCCATGTTATCCAGCCCCATCAGGTGCAAGATTGAAGTGTGCAGGTCGTGAACATGCAGACGATTTTCCACCGCTCGAAGCCCGAGTTCGTCGGTGCTGCCGATCGTTTGCCCGCCTCGCACTCCGCCGCCAGCCATCCACATCGTAAATCCGGTCGGATTGTGGTCTCGACCATTGCCTTGCTCGGACATCGGCGTGCGTCCGAACTCACCACCCCAAATCACTAAGGTCTCATCGAGCAGTCCGCGTTGTTTCAGGTCCTTTAACAACCCGGCAACTGGTTTGTCCATTTGTTGGCACAATTCAGTGTGGTTCTTTTCGATACCCGAGTGCGCGTCCCATTTGCTGCCCGCACCGTGATAAAGCTGTACGAACCGAACGCCGCTTTCGGACAACCGACGGGCCAGCAAACAAAGCCGTCCCATGTTGGCAGTTTCCTTTTGGTCCATTCCGTAAAGTGCTAATGTCGCTTCGGTTTCGCCCGACAGATCGATCGTTTGCGGCGCTTCGGCTTGCATCCGAAACCCGAGTTCATAGCTGGCGATACGTGCTTCTAATTCCGATTGATCGGGATGTGCTGCAGCGAACGATCGGTTCAGTTGGTTCAGGAAATCGACCTTAGCAACTTGACGCGACTGAGACACACCCTCGGGCGGAAACAGATTCGGAATCGGGTCGCCCGACTCGTTGAATCGAATCCCTTGGTAAGCCGCAGGCATGAACCCAGCGCTCCAGTTTCGTGGACCGTTGACGACCGACGATCGATTGTCCTGCATCACGACATATGCGGGCAGGTCCTGGTTTTCGGTGCCTAAACCGTAGCTGACCCAACTGCCCAACGACGGTCGACCACCCAGAATCGAGCAAGTGTTCATTTGGCAAACGCCGGCCGAATGGTTCACGCCATCGGCCCAGCACGATCGGATGACAGCGATATCGTCGATGCACTCTGCCGTGTGCGGCAACCAATCCGAGACCCAAGTCCCCGACTGGCCATGCTGTTTCCATTGACGCTTGCTGGCCAAAAGTGGCGAGCGAGATTCGCCCATCGCGGTCAGCACGTTGCCAAAACTTTCTGGCAACGTCTGCCCCGCCAATTCATTCAGCAGCGGCTTGGGATCGAACGTATCGATATGGCTTNNTGAACAAGAAGATCACACGTTTGGCTTTGGGCGTAAAATGCGGACCGACGACCGAAGCGTTAACGGTTCCCGCCGAAGGCTTTGCATCAGCGGCGACCACGCGTCGTTGGCCAGCGAGCATGCCGGCCAACGCGACGGCGCCAAAGCCAGCGCCGCTGCGGGTCAAGAACTCGCGGCGAGAGTTCGGGATTTCGATATGAGGTCTACGCATAGGATTGCTCATTGCAGAATCGTTCAGGTTGATTCGATAAGGTTGATTCGATCAAGGCGAGTACAAGAACTCATTGGAGTTCAGTACGGCGTGGCAGAGATCGATCATCGCGCCGGCGACGGGGTCGGAGGCGGTTGCGGTGGGGCTGGAATCAATCAAATCGAGACCATTCGGAGAACTGTCACGACGAATGCCTGGATCACTTTCAAAACGCCAATAACCGACGGTCGAATCGGCGACCGATTCACCAGTGAACAATAATCCGCCTTGATCGAGATCGCCGCGGCTGAGCCGAACGCTGTCGATCAAGCCGTCGAACACGCTCGACGTATCGCCTCGTCCGCCGATCATCAGCGGCAGGTTGTTCGACATTCCGCCGATAATGTCGTGGGGCACCGTGGCCGATAACAGTGGCTCGTCATCGTTCGACAAATCTTTCAAGAAGAATTTCACTGAACCACGCTCGGATTCGTGTTCGCCGGTCGCGGGTTTAGCTAACTTAACGACAGCAGAAACGAAATACGGTTTATTCATTTCAATATGATGATCGGAAAACAAAGCCGCTTCCCCGAATGTGCCGTCGAGTTTCTTACCCCACAACTGAATGACCAACGTTTGTGGTTTGCGGCGCGATCCCTTGCCAGTGATTCCTAGGCCCCAGCCAGGTGACCCCGACTTTCCGTTCCATTTCGAAACGGCAGTACGAACACTGCCGGTCTCATAAATCGATCGTGGTTGAATGAACGTCTCGATCGTAAAATCTTCTAACTCCAGTTCTTTGCGATTGGCGACCGCTAGTCGCGGTTGATCGGCATCGGGTGAAACCGAGATCGCTGCGCCATCGCGGTAAGCCATTTTGCCGATCACAAACTCATGTGCCTTGGTATCCGGCGAAACATCGCTGATCACTTTGTACTGTGATTCCAAAAACGCCAGCGCGGCGTCTCTTTCGACCGGTTCGGGCGACCGCCCGTATGCCAATCGCCATAATTTCTCGACCGCTTGCACAGGATCGTTGTTGCCATCCATCACACGATTGGCAAGCGCTTCGGCATGACGCAAAAGTTGAGGGCTGTTGAGCAGCATCAGCGATTGCACTGGCGTTGTTGTGGTGTTGCGAGACGATTCGCTGGTGAAGAACGCCGGCAAGCCGAACGCATCCAAAAACGGGTCTCGCGAATTGCGCA
>DNWZ01000567.1 GCA_003506095.1 Planctomycetaceae bacterium
TTTCGGGGGCCTCCAGAGTTAACACAGAGTTCTCGTTCGGAGTCCGGAAGGAATGTAACCGAATACAGATCAGATGTTGTGGTTCAACGTTCTTCGCCCTAATTCAGATTGCGAGCGACTTAACCTTCGTGAGGACCATCGAAGCCGTCACCGAAAGCAAAGCGCCCGCAGTAAAAGCGACTGGGGCACCATAGGTCTGATACAGCCAGCCGAAAAGGAGGCTCGCGGGAAGAGCTGCGATCCCAAGCGTGAAGTGATACCAACCGAAACCTAAACCGCGGCGATGCTCGCCAACCAGTTGCACGACCAACTTCTTTTCCGCAGGCTCGGTAACCGCGTAGAAGAATCCATACGCCAGAAATAGTGCCCAGGCTTGCCATGCACTCGTGGCAAATCCGAAGGCGACATAGATCTCCGCATAGGCAAGCCAGCCGACGACGATGGGTCGCTTCGCACCAATGCGATCGGACAATCGGCCTGCGTAGAGGTTGGCACCGCTTTTAACAACGTGGAAGGAACACCAGAGAACGGGCAACATGTAGAGTGGCACACCCAGTTCGCCAGCTCTCACCAACAAAAACGTGTCGCTGGAGTTGCCGAGAGTGAAGAGGAGCAACGACAAGAGGTACCACCGAAATCGACTGTCGAAACGATTCAAGGGAACAAGCTGCTCACGCTTGGTTGGTTGGGCTGTGTCGAGCTTGGCCACTACATCCTGCCATCGCAGACCGAAGATAATCAGCAGCAGAACGACAACGCCAGGGATTGCAGCTAACAAGAACAAGCTTCGGAGTTCGCCTGGGTAAAACCAAAGGAACGCAGCAGCGAGCAGTGGACCGACGGCAGCTCCGAGATGATCCATCGAACGATGGAATCCGAAGGCGCGACCATGCATCGCTTCTGGCGTTGAGTCGGCGATCATGGCGTCACGTGGCGATGTGCGAACGCCTTTGCCGATCCGATCACCGATACGAACCGCGAATACCTGCCATGGAGCTGTGACCAGACCGATAAGCGGTCGGGCAATTGCGGCTACTGAGTAGCCAAATAGTATGAATGACTTGCGTTTACCTGAGCGATCGGACCACGCGCCAGCCCAGAGCTTGTTGAAGCTGGCGATGGACTCGGCTGTGCCTTCGATGATGCCCAGATGGAACTTATTTCCGCCCAGAACCATGATTAGGAACTGGGGCAGCAGCGGATAGATCATCTCGCTGGCGACATCGTTAAGAAAACTTGTCCAGCCGAGTATTCGAACATTGCGTGGCAGTTTTTCCATTGTTCGCTCAATATCGAAATTCTGCCATCATCCCAGATCCCTCGCCTGTGGAATAAGGATAAAAGTGCCACCGGGAATTTGGGTTGTCGGTTGCGTCAACGGCGCTCGCCGCCAGGTATGCCATCCACCATCCCAATGCGATTTGTGAGGGATAGTGTGCGTTGTCATTGACTCTGGAAAGCGGCGCAATTGTTGATCCCGCGTAGAATAATAGTTTGTATCCACGATTTTCTGTCATCTTTGCGGCAGTGATGAATGGCAACGACCCCATGAACGCATGCCCGCTAATCCCATTGTTGTCACGGAATGGATGCCACTCTGAACTTTCATCCGTCTCCGTTGGCCTTGAACCTCCCGTGACCTGCTGCATGACGATTAGAGGTGGTGCACCAACCACGAAGCCTCGCAATGATCGTTCTCCCCATCTCCCACTCGTTTCCACAAAGGCATTGTCCGGAAACAGTTCGCCAGCAGCCCACGCAGTTGCGAAGACCGGTAGGGTGTACATTCCGTTTCCAAGTTCTTTGCTGGCATGCAGAGATTCGAACCAATCATCGGACGTGGCACCACGCACACTGCTCTGGAAGTGACGATGGATGTCATCGTCAATCGAAGAATTGGCCATCGCTCCCCCAATGATCAGGCCACCGCCAAGCAAAGTTAGGGACTCGGGTGAATAAAAGTTTTTTTGATCGTCCCACATTCGGGTAATAAGAGATGCCGGACGCTCTCGTTCCAACAGTTTGCTGATGTCGTCTGGATTACCTTGAGCATCGGAGTGCGGCTCAAACGACCAGAGCATGCCGCCAGCTAGATTCGAATCGGCCGCGCTGGCAGCCATCGAGTTCTCTGCACTAGTCGGGAAATAGCCTTGTGTTGGATTCCGTATTGCTGGATCAACTTGCGTGTTGTCGCTGAGCCCAAAGTCGTTCAGACCAGGAAGTTGATCGTCCGCCGGCATTTCGAAGGACACCGGTTCGACACCGCTCGCCGGTTCGACGACGGGCTTATTCGCCGTTTGCACTTGTGTGGACGTGCCGGCTACAGCTTGCCGTGTAAGCAACGGAACACGACAGCCAGTGGCTGCAATCGCAATGCTAGCAATGAAGACAAGGCCTTTTACCGGTGACTTCATAGAAGCTTCTTGCGATAGTGGGAGCCAGCTCATTCTCAAGTCTTGTCTTCCGGAGCAGAATCGGGTCGCTCCAGTACCGCAAATCACCCGTTGCGGTCGCAACCCGGGCGGACAATAGGCGCGATTGCGGCAAGACGACAAGCCGAACTACGGCAGGTTTNNCCCGCTGCCGCTGGCTTTCTCATCATTCTCTCATTTTTGAGCCCTAGAATCCAAGTCGCTTTTATCCAGGTACCCATAGTTCCGAAGATGCATTATTTATGCGAGTTTTGGTGGTTGAAGATTACGAGCCTGTGCGAAATGCTGTTGTTCAAGCACTGACCGAAGAGGGGTACGCAGTTGATTCAGCCGATAATGGACGTGATGGTCTGTGGTACGCCAAGTCTGGAGAACACAATGTCATCGTCCTGGATATTCTGCTGCCTCACGTAAATGGTATCGAGATTCTGCAAGCCCTTCGCAGCAGTGACAATCACGTTCCCGTGTTGCTGCTCACCGCACTCGACGAAGTCGATCAGCGAATCAACGGACTAGATTCAGGAGCTGACGACTATCTGGTCAAGC
>DNWZ01000624.1 GCA_003506095.1 Planctomycetaceae bacterium
AACAGACCGGTGATGTAACATTCCCGGGTTTTTCCCTACCGGCTGCCTTACAGCCGAACCACCTCGGCCGACAAGTTATAAAGGTCGAACGCGATGCAAACGGCATTCCAACAGTCGAAAGAGGTGACTTTGACGAATCGTACGATGCGCCCGATTTTAGCAACTGGTTTCTGAGTTACCGCGATTCTAATGGGAAAATTACGCCATCATTCCATCGTCCTGCTGTAATTAATTACATCTTAAATGAGCGACTCGGAACAGACGACTTCGGAACGGCATTCTCGGTACCTGTAAATAGACAAAATGCCTTAGTAAGTATCTCGAGAGCCACATTCCGTCCTTTGCCAATTTTTGGCTTGAACTCAAAGTTCACCGGTAGTAACGAGCATTATGTTTTACGGGCACCGATAAACCTGTTAGGCGATGAAGCTAGGGCGCGATTCACCTTAAATCAGTTAATGCGAGCACTTATCGGTGTTACAAGCGGCGATGAACGCGATTTGAATCCTTGGGACATTGACAACGATGGTGACGGAATTGCAGATAGCAATTGGATGGACTTGAACTTGCCGTTATTCATTTCAGCGGAAGGCAAGATACTCAAACCACTTGTTGCACCGATGATTGAAGATTTAAGCAGTAAGCTTAATGTTAATGCGCATAACAACTACGAAATTTTGGCAGACGCCAGCTTTGGCGGAACAAACGGGCTGGCATACTGGGCGAATAGTAGAAATCCATTTGCAAATACAAGCAATGATAGGCGAACATTTCGAGGAATCGGATACGGCCCTGCTGAGATCCAGATTCCACTGGTTAGTAATTCCGGACCGATTGCCGATGCTACGATAAGAAACTCGCTTCAAGCCCTGGTGGCGTCAAGGTACCAGTTTGGGTCCCGAAGCAATGAAGCGACACCGTTGCCAGGTCGAAACGGCGCCGATGATTTGAATTTGATTCGCAATGGTTACCGTCCGCCCGTTCATTCCGCCACTGCAGGATATGGTTTATCTTCTGACCCATTCGGTCGAGCTGGAGTTGGGATAGGACGTTCCGGGCAGATTGTCGTTGCTCGCGCTGGCCAATTGGCTTCTACCAGTGCAAATGAAAACGTTGATAGTCCATATGATATGGATCCCACTGGCCAACTTTCCGGAGATAGGCACTTTACTTTCGAAGAACTCGAACCGATCCTACGAACGTACGACTTTGACGTCGAGCTGCTTCCGCAACGACTTCGATCGCAAGTTCAATTGCTTATTGAAGATTTCCCCGAGTTTAAGCATCTCCTAACAACCGCAAGTGTTTCCGATGATTCTATTGCGGCGGCCGCTGTAAATAGCCGTACGCAACAGTCGCTACAAAAGCTGATAATTGAGCTGATTACCAATAATGTAAGCACGTTAAATGATACTCAAGTTCGCCAAATAGCGAGAGACCTAGTCGCGCCCGAACTTCGATTAGGCCGAAAGATTGACGTAAATCGTCCATTGGGTAATGGAGTTGACGATGACGGCGATGGAATCATCGACGAACCAGGGGAAACCGAAAGCGAGGCCTTTCGAAGACATTCGAGCATTANNACCGCAATTTCGCCCACCTATAATTTCGGGCAATCAGTTCCTGGCGGGCAACTGCTCGCACGCCATCTGTATGTGTTGATGATGGCATTAACGCGAGACGCGGAGTTTCCAGGTGTAGACCAATCAAATCCGATCCCTGATTTTGACCCATTGACAGGAATTGATCAACAACATTTGTATCGAGCTAGGCGCATCGCGCAGTGGGCAGTGAATGTTGTCGACTATCGCGACCCTGACTCTATCATGACACGCTTTGTTTATGATCCATTTGTATTGGGCAATCCAAACTTAGGTAATGTTGGTAGTGCGACCAACCCAATTGGCTGGAATCCGCCCGCGGAACCGGCGCCAGCGGATCGCGTAGTGTGGGGCGTTGAACAACCTGAGGTCGTGGTATCCGAAAACATTGCGCTTCACGATGTGCGACTTCGAGACACGAACCGTGATTCGACAAATCGTTCGAAAGTTCCTCCTGGTATAATCGACCCTGCGGATATCGGTGATTGGGAAGAAACAACAGATCAAGTGAGAATCCCACAAGGCTCACTTTTTATTGAACTTCAAAGTACACGTTCACCACTCGACGCCACAGGGCTGGATGAACGCACAAAACCCGCACTTCCTCGCGAATTATATAAATATCCCGGTGGTGCAACTACTGGCGTGGCATCGACACTCGGATTAGATCTCGCGGCTGTCACCCCGCAAAACTTCCCTGTTTGGCGAATTGCAATTAGTGCCCCACACCAGGCTCCGACATTGGCTGCGATTCCTGCAGATTTTTCGAACGTAACGCCGCAAGTAAATGATCCTGAGGAGCAAAGGATTGCGCGTCGGAACACTGCATCATTTCAACCGGAGCAGCTTGAAGAATTGGAAACGGGAGAAGTTCTCGACGTTGACCGTTTTATAATGTTCAGGCATTTTGCGGATCAAAACGCAGTTAGAGCAATTACGGACCTTATACCTGACATGGCCGGGCGGGATAATGCAGTCTTTTTTCCGTCGCAAATTGCGCCGGGAGCGGATGTATTCCTGGCTCCAGGTGAATACCTCACACTCGCGCCACGTAATATTACCTACCTCGGTTCCGAAGTATTCCCAGATGGCGCCCCTCCGGTTAGGCCGTCGCGGCAGAGATTCCAAATTGATGCGAATCAAGGATTGCTAAATCATAGCATCACAGACGTGCAATTAACGCCGTTATTGAATGACACTAACGGTGCGTTCGCTACTGCGAATAGCTTGGTGATATCAACTTTTGCACCATCTCCCGCATGGAACACGGTATTTGGCTCAGCGTTTGTTGGACTGAATGTTTCTGAGCCTTTGCCTCGCTCGCCCATCGCCGGCCCACCGTCAAGCTATTACCCGCAGCCAACCGAACGTTATGCAGGAATGGCAAATGCGAATTACGCCCAAACCGATGCGTACGTGGATTTGTCGGGAGCAGGTAACACGGCATTAGATCGTCCGTTGGACCCTCGCTTTAACCGTATTCCTCGCGACCCACGAAACGTTGATGAGCCTTACATTGGTGCTATCCCGCAGTATTGCTCAATATTTTTGCAAAGGCTGGCCGACCCCACGCAGAACTATAATCAACACACCAATCCCTATCGAACTGTTGATTGGATGTCCGTTGACTTAAATGTATTCAACGGAGAGGATACTGAAAGAAAGGTCACCCATATCGTTACGGACTTTACAACTGACCCTCTAACTATTCCGAACGCCCGGGACTACAACCGCCGATCTCGGCAACGAAATGGCCAAATTGCTGGGGTTCAACGCGATGCTCTATTCTCATACAGTACAACGGAACCCGAGCTTGCGATGATAGATACGGCCGCGACAAGCTACTTCGCATTTGTAACAAACCCCAACATCTATAACTCCTTCAGTTTTCTTAATACTGATTTTGCAAACATCAACCCGAATGTAAATGGCTTCTCAAGTAGTATTGGAATGAGCGGAGCGACTGGTGTGATTGGTTTTGATCGCAACTTGCCTCAAATCCCGTTTGCCCAGCACCCATGGCTTAACAGGCCATTCGCAACACCATTTGAAATTATGCTGGTTCCAGCATGCTCCCAAGGTCGCCTGTTTGAGGAGTTCACACTACCATCGAACATGGGGCCTGAAAGTTTTGTATACACCGCCAGTGTGCCCAATATGCCGCTGAATTCCGACGTTGTTTCTATTGCGCGTTTTGTTGGGCCATTCAGGCATCTTCTTAATTTCTTTCATGGCAACAATCAAATCTCTGGTAATTCGATTGCCAACGCGGATTTCAGCCGCATATTCGATTTCGTCCATACGTTACCGCAATATCGTGGTGAAGTTGAAATGATTCGGCCTAATCGACTTGGTGATCCATTGGTGTCCGATCTATATCGACCGCCGTTCAACTTTGTATACGACAACCGACGGCAAGGAAGAATTAACTTAAATACGCTAGCCGAATTTCCCGTATGGGCAGGCTTAATGGCCGGGCACCTAAACCCAACAATATCGCCTAATCGTGCAGACAATTCACAGCTCAGCTTCAATGCGTTCGTGGATAATCGCCGTGGCTACGATCTTGAGGCTGGAACTATTGCATCGATCCTGTCTGGCGTAATCAATTATGATTCGACCCGATACCATTCCCGTCTACCAACCGAGTTTGCCAATGTTTATCGCGGTCAGAGCGATTCAGGTTTTGCGATAAGAGTCCGCGATGACCTTACCGCACCCGCGAGTCTTCTTGGCCGTCGCAGTTCAGAAGCAGGCTTGCTACGTAAAGATGCATACCAGCTGGGAAGCCAATCGTCGAGTGAGACACCGTTGTTCGTACGAGACCGATCCGAGCAACCAATACCGGCGAATGATATTACGGGCGACCACACACTAAATCGCGAACGCAATGCGTTTATTCGATATCAAACTTTGATGCGAATGCCGAATCTCGCTTCCGATAATTCTCAACTTTTTTGCATTCGAATGACC
>DNWZ01000716.1 GCA_003506095.1 Planctomycetaceae bacterium
CGTGGATGAAGAGTATTTTAGATCTGAAGGTGCAAGTAAAAAACTGACCTACGTTAACGATTGTCATTTGCGTGCATTCGCTGAAGCTTTTGGCGAAGCGACAGATGCGTTAGACGATAGCTTCGTAACCAGAAACTGCTTAAAAATCGGTCGCATCGATAGTCAGATTTTCACACCATGCGAACCAATGGTTGTGACCCGCGTCGATGTTACTCCAACAAGTATTCCTGGAGCCCTATCGGAGCTTGACAATGTTTTGATCCGTTCTGTCAATCAACTAGGATTCAAGTGAACGAAAAAATACCATTCGTGTTGCGGCTTTTGTTTCTCATTTTTACGGCGCGGCAGTATTGCAAGCACTCATTGATCTGAGCCCCACCGTTCAAGTTGTGCTCGTCGTTACCGATGATCCGAAATCTAAACATTCGAACGCAAGTCGGCGATTGTGGAAGTATGGCTGGGATGAATCGCTGCGAAGCCTTGTGCCGCGGATAGCAGTTCGACACGGCATACCCGTCGTCAGCGAGAATATTCGAAGTGCACACTTTGAGGATGCGTTTCTCCAAGCAAAGCCAAATTCAATATTGTCTTGCATATTTGGGCAACGAATCCCGCAATCCTGCTTGGACCATGTGTCACAACGGGCCTACAACTTGCACATGTCGACTCCCGGCTATGGGCTAGAGCTAACGCGCGGTTCTGCCGCTTTGGAGACGCTGGTGACTTCGGGCAAGTCAATCGCCGACATGATTTTGCACCGGATGACGATTGATTTTGACAACGGCGAAACGGTTGCGAGGTCAACAACAATTCCCTTGCCTGCGGACACGCTAGAAACTCCCAGATCGATTGTCGACTATTTTCAAGCGACGGCCGAATTGCCAGCAACACTGATTCGCAATGAGTTCGTACGAGTGTTCAAAGCAGGTTAAAATGAAGCTTCAGCAGACCGTCGGCCTGTCGTTTCGCTATAGCTTAACAACGAGACAAAGAATGGCATCCATCGGTTTCTAATGGGGCACGGGGACAACTGTTCGTGAACGTTTCTCAGGCCTCAACTTTCATCAGTTGCAAGGCCGGGTTCGCTAGCGACGCCATGAACGGCGATTGTTATTTAAGTCGAACGGCCCAATAGGGCATCAAATAAGCGGCGAAAACATGTGGGGCAGGTAGGAAATACATGAAAAACCGCCGCTCGCTTCGGGTCCGCTGGTTGTTCTGAATACTCCGCCTTCCAAACGTATTCGCCATGGCAGCTGTCGCAGACAACGATCTGCCCAGACTGTGGGTCGAATGAGTCCCCCTCTTCATTGTAATTATTCACTTTTGTTGAATCCTTGATTTGCCGTACGATCGCTTCTTTTCATTCATCCACGTGGGCCGCCAAAAGCAGACGATTCAGTTTGGCATTTGGTGCAGTGGTGCGATGGTAAACGAATCACGTATCTCGTCTATCCACCGTTCATGCTCAACGCTCAGCGGACAGATATTGCGAGGGCTCCAGCAAACTTCAATTCGCTGTTTATGCACACTAAAGATCGGTCGCATCATCGATTTATCGGCGAATGTGGCTCCCTGCATCGTACATACCAATCAATCAATCCGCAATGTTTCGTCCGATTTACAAAATGAACAGATCGTAGCAGTCGACTTTTGCAATAATATCTTTAAACCTCGGTAAGACCCGGACACACTGAAAACTTCAAAAACGAAAATCCACCGCGAAATCAATTCGCGATGCGGAAAAGTCAACGGTTATGTCATTGCAAGTCGATTGCATGCTCCCTGCCACAATGCCAGAAAAGTGTTGAATAGATATAAAAAAGAAAGAAATTGCAATAATATTTTTAATCAAATGTTCAAAATTTGTGTCTTGCTAGCCACGCTTCACATAAAAACAAATGCGGCAAACCCACAGCCAAGTTGATTGTCATTTCGTTATTATGGCTAACTGCGCAGAGGCACATCGACCCTATCACCGCCGCGAGCGTGCAGTGCCTTTGAATATGGGATGATTACTTGACCGATAGTTCCTGCAAGGACTTTATGGCAAACGCAGCATGCCAAGCGCTGCCGATCGGCAAGGCGTCTTCGTCAAGCTTGAATTTCGGGGAATGAAGAAAATGCGTTGTACCTAGCGATTCATTAGCGATTCCAAGTAGTACAAAAACCCCGGGAATCCTTTCCGTATAGTAGGCAAAGTCCTCGCCTGCCATCGACGGAAGGACTTCAACAACTTTAATACCTTCAGAAGACGCTCCTGAAACTAAATCCCGAGCGACCTCCCAACAATGCTTCTCAGAAACAGTTGCAGGGTAACTGATGATTCCGTCTAAGCCTGTGACTTTCGCGCTACAGCGATGGGCTGCTGCCACCGCCTCCGCGATTCGGGTGATCGATGAGCGAATATCTTTGAGGCCAGCTGTAGTCGTGGAGCGAATCGTGCCAATCGCGTACACTTCATCTGGAATGACATTAAATGCACTGCCACCACCCATCGCCGTAACACTGACAACAGAAGACGACAGCGGATCTGCCCCACGTGAGACGATGGTCTGCAAATTGCAAATTATTTGGGCAAGTGTCGTTACGGGATCGCGGGCGAGGTGCGGATACGCTGCATGGCCGCCTTGTCCTGTAACGGTAATCCGGAATCCATCCATGGCTGCCAAGATCGTACCTTCTCTGCCACCGACAGTGCCGGTAGGAAGAGATGGCCAGACATGAATCCCAAAGATTCGGCTCACATCTGGAGCCTTCAGTGCTCCTTCTGAAACCATGCGATGCCCTCCGGCTCCCCCTTCTTCTGCCGGCTGAAAAATCAGCTTTACGGTACCGCATAGCTCGGCTTCACGGGACTTTAGTATTTTAGCCGCACCCAACAGCATGGCGACATGAGCGTCGTGTCCACATGCATGCATCTTGCCAGGGGTTGTGCTTTGGTAATCGACTCCGGATTCTTCATTGATCGGCAATGCGTCCATGTCTGCTCTTAGTGCAATACAGGGCTCTATGCCAGATCCGATCGCTGCTATGACGCCAGTTCCTGCCACTGGAAACTGGTAAGGAATACCGAGTTGGTCCAACGTACTGCGAATTAGCTTGCTAGTCTCATGCTCTTCGTACATTAGCTCGGGATTTTTGTGCAGCGTCCTGCGAATATCAGTGGTCCAAGAAATGTCTGCTTTTGCCTCTCGCAACAAATCGGAAAACATGAGTAGAGCCTTTGCAATTGTTGGTTAAATTAAAGCCCGGAAAATACCGAATTACGACACGCAGTTTGCATGGGATAAAATTTTAACGACCGGCGAGCGGCATGATTCCAACATACCGTTGAAGTGCGGTGTCATAAATTATTGCCGCAAATTGGCGGCCGCATTCAATCAATCTGTTCGAAGTGATTTTTTTACGCACAAAGACATCGCCAAGTTTTTGTAGTAGTACGCTGCCTCGTTCACAAAGACCGGGTAAACAGTCTCAGGCCCGTCGTATCGAATCACTGAACCGTCAAGGCATTCGAAAAGTGGGTCGCCGGCGCCTAAAGCTTGATAGTCACTGTCCTGCAGGGAGTGGTGGATGTAGCCGCTGACAACGCCATCAGTCATCGGAAAGGAGACCGACTCCTTGAACTCAAACACTTCGACGGATGCGGGAATTGGTGGTTCCATGTTCATATTGAGCGATTGGATATAGTCTAGCCCATGGTAAACCACACCTTCGGTCAGCGCGGTGACGTCACTCCTTAAGACGCCTTGCGGTATTGGGCCGATCTCCACCGCGAGGCTATTCGCGCAGATTGAATTAAGATAGGGTTGATCAGTCTGCGAAGGTGGAATGAAATAGATTTTTGCCTCAGGCATTTGAGACTGAATATAAGCAGCAAGCCTGAGATTGAACTTGTTATCGTCCATGAGTATCAGCATGACGCCACAGTTGCTTGTCGACGTGTGCATATCAAAGACCACATCGTGTGCGGAGGCTCCTTTAGGTCCGATAATTTGATTAAGGTAAGATGCGCGTAGCGACTCGTAAGTTGCTTTCTCATTCGACTTCAGGCTGGCCAGCGTGAAACATCGGTTTAGGTCTTCATCGATGAATCGTCGGTTCTGCTCGATCGCTTTCGGGTTGCCAACGAATAAGTTTGTGGAAAACGACGATCGCTCTATTTTTTCAGGGTACTTCCCCCAGCGATTTAACAAATAGATGCCAGTAAGCTCATTGCCGTGGGTTCCACCAACAACCGCGACGTTTTGGATAGTCATAATTTTAGTTTTGGGGCGGGAATTAAATCAGTGTAAAGGGTTCGCCTTTGTCTCTGTTGTCAAATCATTGTTCGCTTCGCAATCTAATTAACGAACGTCGACAATCCATTAATTCTTGCCTACGGATTTGGCCAAACAACGATCGGGAAGTGCGTGTGTTTCCAGGGAGATGCTAGCGAGACTGTTTCGTTGAGATGTTTTGCGAGTGTACCAACACGGCTTCGGAGTTAAATATCCCCGTCAACCGCCAACGCAGCATAACAGTCAATCGGGGAAGGAGTATCGTGTCAAGCAGGCCAGTAATCGGTTTTGCAGCCTGATAAATGCCGGTACGGTCGGGATGAGTAAATGACGCAGCGAGTTTTATATTTAAAAAAAGGTTGTCACAACAGCCTGTCGTAAGCGTTTATTCAACAGCCTGCGCATGTTTCTTTTCAAAACCATTTGAAGTACACACAGGACCGACAAATCCGCCATACGGATTTGGAAACGAGCGTCGCACACGGTGCATTACGACCACCGCACGACGGGGCGTGTTTTTCCGAGCGATGGTTGTCCGACGCCGATGACTTTCCGCACATAATTCTTTCCTCGTTCCCATTGGCGAATACTTGAACCCGATTTCACACTTGATGCAAATCAAATTCGACATTTTGCCCTGGTTATGTGAGCGGCTGGGCAATGTTCGTATCGGAAAAGAAGCGGCAGCCGAAGCGCTGACGCGGCTCGAGCAAATGGACGAGTTCTTTGAGCTTTTTATCACATTAGCTGAGATTTCGCCTCGCTACACGGCTCAGTTGCTTGACCAGCACATTTTGCCTCGGCCCGCGGGCAACTGTGATCGTTCGTCGTTGCGTTGGTTTTACAAATGCAAAACGGCTGCACTCGCCTTGACGGACTTCATCGAGGAACTTCGACTCTACTGCCAAAGCCGTTGGATCGACACAGACCAGCGGGCTACGGCAACTCAACATTTGCATCGTCTAGAAATCCTGTGGAAGTATTTCTTCCACAGCGAGCAGCCAGAGACAATGCTTTTTCGCTTGCCGCCAAAATTAAGAAAGGAAGTTTCCTACCTCAGGGGATAGCTTGTGTCACTGAAATGGGTTCTTGTCGTTCGGACAATTGATGCTATCCAAGGTCCAACTTAATTCTCTTGAGCGTGAATGAAGTATCTCCTCACCGAAAACATCGGCCATGACCAGTTCGCCTCCAGCCTTAGCCGAAACCGTCACTCTCAGCCAAGCGCGATCTCTGATCGAGTGCATGGCAGAAGAGCAGAGCGTGCTGTTGCTGTCTCCGCCCGGAATTGGGAAGTCGGAGACGGTCGTGTAAGCGGCGACCGCAGCGGGGTTGGCCTGGAAAACGTTATTGGGGACGCAGATTGCCCCGGAGGATGTCAGCGGCATTCCGCGAATTGTCGGCGAGCGTTCGGTGTTCTGCCCACCGCGCATCTTGTTGCCGGAGAATCCTCAGCCGTTTTGCCTGTTTCTGGATGAACTTCCGGCCTGCAGTCCTGACATCCAGAAAGCGTTTTATCCGGTTCTAACGCCTTGAATGCCCCCCATTCAGCTGTGCGAATCGAGGCTGCCGCAGCACTGGCAAACATAATCGGTCCTCCTGACATTCTCACCGAGTGAAGAAAATGAGTCTTTCCTCTCAGCTTGAAGAGTTTCTTGCCAAATTGCGGCAACAGGGGTTTCCGCAGGAGATGATCGAATCTGCTGAGAAAATTCTCGAAAACACATACACATGGGAGGCTCGACTAGTCGACCTCGCTCGGGCAAACTTGCAGCTTACCGATACCCTTCTCGCAGATCGGCAACTTTTTGAAGAACGGCTGAAGTTCGAGCGACATTGTCAAAATTTGAATGGTAACGACCCTTAATCGAGGTTGTCCAATCAATCACTCACTTGCCAATTGCCTGACGGTTCAAAGTGATGGTCAGGGTAGCGTGTCGGTCGGCCTTCGGTTCCGGCGTAAGCCGCTTGCATAATCCAGTTACAAGCTTCGGACCACGATTCAATACGGTCGGGAGATTGCGATCTCAGCATCTCAGCAGCGGCGGTCGCTCCTTGAAGTCTCGCTGCTCGCGATCGTTTGTCATATAATTGGGGCGCTCGATAGCGAAGCGATTCGGAATCTGGTGGAGAAAAGACAACTTCGTCTTCTAGGATCAAAGTGATCAGCGCTGATCCCGCTGCCGCGTCTCGCAATCGACGAATCAGTTTCTGCACGGCCATGTCGTATCGGCCCGACCAACGGAGCTTGGGTGTGCCAGCGACGGATTTATCGAGTTGCAAATGCTTGAAGACCTTCTGAAGCACCTTGTCGCGATGGGATAAAATGACTTGATTGGCCTGCGGTAGCAGCGAGAGAGAATCGTCAAGCGAGACATACCGCGACGGTTCCGCGATCCTCAAGCTTGTCATACCACCGAGTTCGGCGATCCGTTGCATCGCTATGGCACGACCGCTGTTGAACCGAGTCAAAACAAAACCCGAGGCTGCCGCCAGTTCGCTTTTACTCAGCTTCAACGCTTGGCGATATTGGTTGCGAGACGTCGGATACAAACGAATCGTTTCTTGATTTCCAAACTCATCACGGACACTCAGCTCGATGGGGCTATCGCCCTGCTTGATCACCTTGGCCGACAATTCAACGCCATGGTCGGACATCGAAGCCGCTATGGCATCTGCCATCTTTCCCGAACCAACGACACTGAACAACTTCGTCGGCTGGCCGGTTAATGATCGATACATGAACAGCGGGATAGCGATCGATGAAAACGCACCTTCGGGAACAACGTCCGTTACGCCGTCAACCTGCTTGATGAGACTTGTCATCATTTCAGGGCAGACCCCATAAGCATGCTCGCCCCGAACAAAGTCTTTCAAGTTTTTCAATTTCTGGACGATCGCCTCGAATCGCTTGCCGGTGGCATCGAAACTGGCCGTTTGAACAGCGAATTGAAACGGTAAAAAACCGTCGCCTAGTAAAGTTTTGGGTTGCGTGGCAATGGTCATTTTTAATCCGCCTCATCAGGCGCCGCTGGCGGGATCAGTCGTTCGATAAAGCATTGCAGCGTGTCCATCGCTGCTTTCGTGCCACCGCTGCCACTGCGTCCAAGTTCACACAAGCGTTGCGGCAATGCGGTTTCGAATAACTCCATACGAATCTTGCGCAAACACGTCGCGTGTTTCCAGGTCGGCTCGGCTGCGGACAATATGCTCGCGACGAGGTTGGGCAATCGCGTTAACGCCGATGACTCGTGTTTCGTGCGTTGATCCCAGCAAGCAGGTGTTGTCAATAACTCTGTCGCTGACTTACGCATCTGTTCAGCATCAATCATGACAAGCCGTGGAGACGTATCGCAAGATATAAAATTCCCAACATGACAGTCTTTGAATCTCAATCCCGCATCCCAAGTCGGAATCCAAATTTTGGCGATTAAATCCATCAATATTGCATGAGCCTGAAACAAATTGAGCGCGTTTGGTGGCGCCAGTAGACTGCGCAAAGGAACCCCTTCGACATACTGCAATATGGCGTAAGAGGCACCAGAACGGCTCACGCCTGCGCCGACCGATTGTTGAACCACGCTGTTCTGATTCAATATGTACAGATTTGAAAAGTCGTGTGAGTGAAACCGAATAAAGTCTTTTGCGGGGCCACGAAACAGTTTAACGACCACACGCTCATGATCCGCCGCAAAACGATGGGTCACACCAGCCTTGGGTGTGATTAACGCCAGGGTTCGCATGCCATAGCCAAGACTAACTGCCCACTCGCCGTCACGTTCGGACGTAGGAACATCCAGGATTTCGGCTGCAGTATTTTCCAAATGCTCCAGTTCGGCCGCTAGGGGCATTGTTTTGTTCAGTTCGGTCTTTTTAGCAAGGTAGAGTCGCCAGTCAACAGCCATAGGTATCTTCGAATTTACACAGGCTTGCCGCTTCAGGCACGTTCAGCACCAAAAAACAGTACTCTTGTAACTTTTCCCGCAAGTAGGCCAACGCCGTTGTCTTTCCAGCGTAGGGACCACCAGTGAACACAATATCTGTAACTTATATGGTTACGGATAACCCTCCGTAGCCGACTACTCACAGCGAACTTGGCCCGCGCCGCATACCCGTTGACTGCCAATCCCCAGGTTACCGGCGATTCGCACCAACTCGATCAGGGGACTGGGCACGCTGGAAAACTCGCCCCAACCTGTAATGCTATCCACCAAATAACGTTCGCCCGAACGACTGCTGTTTCGTGGCGGGCGGTGAAACTGCCACGCTTGGCGTGATATTCCAACGCCACTGGCAAGATGCTTGAGGTGATCGGTTTGGAAACCGGAAAATAAGCTACCCAGCGGTTGCTTATCGCCCAAGACCGCACGTAATAGCCGGAGTGACGCGCTGAGGAAATCAAAAAAATGAGGCGATCGAACCAACTGGCCGTCCCGCTTGAGCATCGTCGGTGTGATAGCAGAAACCCGCACCGCCGCGTTCTCTTCCATCGGACTGTTCATCACACGCAGAAGCCGGTCGTGAAGGCCGCCATCCGAACAGATGCGCAGTGGCTTGACTTCAAATTGGACATGATCCTCGCCCAGTCCAGCCGACTGCCCCGCATCAATGAGTGCGGTAAGAATCGGGGTTAACCAATCATCCAACGCATCATAAACCATCAACCGAAAATCCAGTGGCGGATCGGTGCCATCGCCACGAGCGTATGTACGCACTGGAAAATCGGGCGCGATTACCAATCGGTGCGGTGCTGCTTGCCAGCCTTTGATCACCGAAGGGGCCGGCGCGGGTTCAAGCAAATTTGCAAAGGTGCAATGAGGCTGATACCGGCAACCAGTGCAGTGGCTGAAACTCTGGTCTCGAATCGCCGGTTCCCAGTGGCACCAGTGATTCTTTAGCCGCTTGGAAATAACACCGCGTAACGCTGGCCCCAGCCAGCGATTGAGCCGGCCTGGCGAGCGGAAATCCAGACGAAGCTCGACCGTCGTTAGGATACCAGAACCATCGGAGTCGCGTTGCGTTTTCGGCTTTTTCTGGTCCATTGGCTTCAAAATTGCTGAGCGTGACAATTCTTTCATTCGCCTCATGACCAGATCCTCAATTTGCTGTTGCCATCGCAGCAGTGGTTTTAGGATGCTTAAACGAAACACCGCTGACATCATAACGTATTCCGTTAGGGGCAAGCACCATCGCACCGCTGGTTTCCAGCAACTCGTCAAAGCGCTTTCCCGCTTGTGCTGCTGCAGCCTGCTGAGCGCGGCGAATCACGGCCAGCAACCGCCGACTTACCAAATAACATGCATCTAAATTTTCCGCTGTTAGCTTGTGTGGGCGAAGGTGGACAGCTAGCTCGGCCCGCTGAACCGCGTTTAATTCAAATGCGACGTCGCTCCATTGAGGGCTGTTGACGAAGCGCTGCAAGCCCTGGGCACCCTGTGAATCAGTCACGACCTGCCCATACCCATCCCTGATGCGGAAGATGAGCACCAGGTCACCGCGCTGCTGCAACTCGGTAACGGGCAGATAGTCGAGCGTGATCGCGGGTTGCCAGACACCGTGCTCACGCTGAAAATCGGCGTTGCCTTGTTCATCATCCCCACTGGGTTCCGTCTGATCGGTTGCCAGTCGATCGCTGTCGGCGCTCGGATCGGATTCGGTAGATTCATCTTCCGCGTTACTTTCCGCGACGGTGTCCGCTTCGGGAATGGGCGGTTGCTCTGGCACAGATGACCTTTTCTGTCGCAAGTTGAGCGAGATCGCCTGATGGACAACCACCGAATCATCATCATTCTCTTCCACTTGCTCGGCTGCATTGTTTTGCACAAGATCGCCGATCGTCACTGTCCCACGCTCTTTCGGCGGGCCGCCAGCCTCGGAGTCGATCCACGTTGTCGGTTCACCCACGAACCATGCCAGGATCAGCGTCGCAACGATTGAAAAAAATGCGGGAAAGGTTTCATT